>JALYJS010000447.1 GCA_030799345.1 Pseudomonadota bacterium
ATTACACGCTGGTCATGGGCATGGTGATCGTCTATGCGGCCCTGATGATCGTGCTCAACCTGCTGGCGGATCTCATCTATGCCTGGCTCGACCCGCGCATCCGGCAAGGCGGGCGGTCGTGAGCAGCGGATTGTGGAGCGATGCCTTCCGGCAGCTGCGCGGCGACCGGGCTGCGATGACCGCTCTCGCCCTGCTGTCATTGCTCGTGGTCGCGGCGACCGCAGGCCCGCTATTCGTCGAGTACCGCGAAGACCAGATCGACTGGGCCAACATGGCGGTTCCGCCATTCACGGCCGACGGTCACTGGCTCGGCACCGACCGACTGGGACGCGACTTGCTGGTACGCACCCTGCACGGCCTGCGCGTCTCCCTCGCCATTGCGCTCGCGGCAACCCTCGTGAGCCTCGTGATCGGCGTTGCCTGGGGCGCGGTCGCGGGTTACCTGCGCGGGCGAGTGGACGCGCTGATGATGCGCTTCGTCGACGTGCTCTATGCGCTGCCGCAAGTGTTCTTCGTCATCATCCTGACGGTCGTGTTTGATCGCGGCCCGCTGACGCTCCTGATCGCCATCGGGGCCTTTGGCTGGCTGACGATGGCCCGCATCGTGCGCGGGCAGGCGCTCGCGTTGCGTGAGCGCGAGTTCGTCGAGGCCGCGGTCGTCGGCGGAGCGGGAACTTTGCGGATCGTTGCGCGGCACATCGTCCCGAACCTGCTGGGTCCGGTGATCGTCTACGCCACGCTGACGGTACCGCAGGTGATCCTGGTCGAGAGCTTCCTGAGTTTCCTGGGCATCGGCATCCAGGAACCGCTCGCGAGCCTGGGCAACCTGATTGCGGACGGAGCGGCAGAAATGGAGACGGCACCCTGGATGCTGGCCGTGCCCGCCGGCTGCCTGGTGCTGCTGGTCTTCTGCTTCAATTTCCTCGGCGACGGCCTGCGCGACGCCCTGGATCCGCGGGACCGCCGATGAAGCTGCTGGAGATTCGCGCCCTCACCGTCGATTTTTCGGGCCGCCCGCCGGTTCGCGCCGTCGACGGCGTCGATCTGACGGTCGATGCGCGCGAGAGCGTCGCGATCGTCGGCGAGTCCGGTTCCGGAAAAAGCCAGTTGCTGCACGCCTGTACGGGCCTGCTCGCCGCGAATGGCCGCGCACTCGGCTCGGTCCGCTTCGAAGGCGCGGAACTGCTGGGCGACGGCGACCGGGCAGCGGCCATTCGTGGACGCGGCATCGGCTTCGTATTCCAGGACGCGTCGGGCAGCCTGACGCCGCACCGGCGCATCGGCGATCAGCTCGCGGAAATTGCCGCGGCCGCCCATGGCATGACGCACGATGCGGCGCGAGCGGAGTCCCGCCGCATGCTCGAGTGCGTGCATCTTCCGGACGCGCCACGCCGGCTCGCCCAGTACCCGCACGAACTGTCCGGCGGCATGCGCCAGCGCGTCGCGATTGCGCTTGCGCTGGTGGCACGTCCCAAGCTGCTGTTTGCAGATGAACCGACGACGGCGCTCGACGTCACGGTGCAGGCTGAAATCCTGGCGCTGCTGGCAGAACTCTGTCGCGATCTCGGAATGGCGCTCTTGCTCGTCACGCACGATCTCGGCGTCGTCGCTGCGCTCGCGGACCGGATCGCCGTCATGTACGCCGGGCGCATCGTGGAGACATCCATCGCGGCCGATTTTTTTGGTGGACCGAAGCATGCCTACAGCGCCGGATTGCTTGCAGCGGTGCCGACGCTGGGCGGACCGCCGTGAGCCTGCTGGAGCTGCGCGGAGTCTCGGTTCGCTACCGGCTTGCCGGCAAGGGCGGCTACCTGGCGGCCGTGACTGACGTCGACATCACTCTGGGCGAGCACGAGATGGTGGGTCTGGTTGGCGAATCCGGCTGCGGCAAGACCACTCTCGGGCGCGCGATCCTGCGGCTCGTGCCATTGTCCGCCGGCGAGCTGCGCTGGCGCGGACAGCGCATCGATACCCTGAACCCACGCGCGTTCCGCCCGCTGCGGCGGGAACTGCAGTGCGTGTTTCAGGATCCGAACGCCTGCCTCGATCCGCGCATGACGATTCTCGAAAGCGTCGCGGAGCCATTGCGCTCGCTGGATCGCAACACGCCGTCGGCGGCGCGCGCCTCGCGGGCGCAGGAACGGCTCGACGAAGTCGGTATCGCGCGCGATCTCGCGGCGCGCTACCCGCACCAGTTGAGCGGCGGACAATTGCAGCGGGCCGTCATCGCCCGCGCGCTCGTCGTCGACCCGCGATTCGTGGTCTGCGACGAGCCGGTCAGTGCACTCGATGTCACGGTGCAGGACCAGATCGTGAGCCTGCTCGAACGCATTCGCAGCGAGCGCGGGCTCGCCAGCCTGTTCATCAGCCACAACCTGGCCGTGGTCGCGCGACTGTGCGAGCGCGTGATGGTCATGTACCGCGGACGCATTGTCGAAGCGGGCGGACGCGGCCCGATCACGACCGCACCCCTGCATCCTTACACGCGGGAGCTGCTCGACGCCGTTCCCGGCGTGGATGCCGGCGCGCGTGCCCGGTTGCTGCGGCGCATTGCTATTTCGCGGCCTGCAGTCAGCGGTGCGGTGCCAATGGCAGGCTGCGCGTTCGCGAATCGGTGCCCGCATGTTCTGGCGCGTTGCCGCGTCGAACGGCCGCCGTTACAGCCCGCTGCGGACGCCCGGCTGGTCGCCTGCCATCGGGCCCCGGAGTGGCCGGGCGGGCTGCCCGGATCGGGAGGCCTCGCCATTTGAATCCCAACGCCCGTTGCATCGCCCATCTCGCGGCCGGCGGTCTGGTGCTGACGCCGGACTTGCGTCTGGCGCGTATCCTGCGTCGGTTGCACGACCGCGACCAGGTCGCGGCAGGCCGCCAGGTCTGGCCGACGGCGCAAGTGCTGCCGGTCCACGCCTGGCTCCTGCAGCAATGGCAGCAAGCAGCCGCCAGCCGGCCTGAACTGCCCGACGTGCTGCCGTCGGTCGCGCTCCGATGGCTGTGGGCGAGCCAGACGGCTCGTGACGCCCCGGGCCTGCTCGATCCCGCGGAACTGGGTGTCCGGGCACGCGCGAGCTGGCTCAGGCTCCGCGCCCATGGCGGGGACCTCGCGGCCGTTGCGTGCTGGCCGCTGACCCGGGACCAGCAGGCATTCCTCGGCTGGGCGAGAGCCGTGGAGGCAGAACTCGACTCGCGTCAGGTTTGCGATGTGGGCGAACTCGCCCGGCGGATGACGCGGGCAGACGCGCTGCCGGCGGCGGGACCCCCGATCCTGCTGGCCGGGTTCAGGCGAATGACGCCCGCCGAGGACGCCTTGTTCTCGGCACTCGCGAACGCCGGAAGAGGGGTCGAACGAAGCGCGCCGTCGTCGCAGGACGCGGCCTGTTTCCGTCATCGTTCGACCGATCCGGAGTCTGAGCGCCGCGCAATGCTCGCGTGGCTGCGCGATCGCGTCACGCACGCGCCAGACGGCATTCACGCGCTGATCGTGCCCGACCTCGATTCGAATCGCGGCGCGCTCGAACGCGCACTGGCAGCCAGCCTCCAGCCTGAACTCGAGCTGCCCGGTACCGGCAACGAGAAACGCAGTTTCGACCTGGCAGGCGGGAATCCGCTCGCCGTCCAGCCCGTCGTGGACTCGGCGCTCGCGGCGATTGCCTGTGCGGCGGGAGCCGTGGACTGGACCGCGGCAAGCCGCCTGCTGCTCTCGGCTCATGTGGGGCCAGCGGACGCAGAGCGAAACGTGCGCGTTGCGATAGACCTCGCCTTGCGCGAGGTACAGGGTCCGCTGCAGATCAACGGGACGCTCCTGGCCGATCGTGCCGAGTACGCCGGTGCTTCCCAGATGGCCCAGGCCATCCGCCGGGCCGTGAGCGCTGTCGAGGGCCAGAAGCGGCGAGACGCCGGCGCCTGGGCCGAAGCGTTCGGTGCCTGCCTGGCGGCATGGGGTTGGCCGGACAATTTCCGGACGGGCAATTCGCGGTTGAGCAGCCGTGAGTTCGAGGCTGCGCGCCGGTTCCGCGAGTTGCTGCAGGAGCTCGCGACGCTTGCCGCCGTCGCCCCGCAGATCGGCGTCCTTGAGGCGCTCCGCGAATTGCGCCGTCTCACGGCCGCCCCATTCCAGCCGGAGAGCGGCGAACCCACGGTGTTTGTGCTCGACGCCTACGACGATCCGGGCGTGCATTTCGACAGCCTGTGGGTCGCCGGCCTGACTGCGGCGGCCTGGCCGCCTGCCGTCTCGGTCGATCCCCTGTTGCCGATCGAGATCCAGCGGCAGCTCGGCATGCCGGCCGTCACACCCGAGGCCTGCGTCGCTGAAGCGCGGGACATCATCGGGCGCTGGCGTTCCCGTGCCGGAGCGGTGGTGTTGTCCTGGCCGCAATTCGAGAACGACACCGAAACGGACGGCTCACCGCTGCTGCCGGCTGATGCCGTTGAACTCGCTTTACCTGGTTCGCCGCCGTCGCGCGAACGGCTGTCCTATGAGGCTGCACAGCTCGAGCGGGTGCCTGAGGCCGCGATTCCTCTGCTCGACGGAGGACCGGTCAAAGGCGGGGCGCGGCTGCTCGAGTTGCAGGCGCAATGTCCATTCCGGGCGTTCGCGGAACTGCGGCTCGCTGCGAAGCCGCTCGAGGAGCCGCAGTCGGGATTCGACGCGCGACTGCGTGGCACCGTGCTGCATCGTGTGCTGCAGGACCTCTGGGGCCGGCTGGGCAGTCAGCGCTCGCTCGCGGCGCTCGATGAGACGGCACGCAGTGCCCTGGTAGCGGTGACGGTGGATGTGGCGATCACGGCATCGACGCCGGCGGGCACCGGGCTGCACACCATTGAACTCGAGCGCGAATGGCAACGGCGCGCAGTCGCGCGACTGCTGGAACTGGACCTCGCGCGACCTCCATTCATCGTCGCCGAAGCGGAACGTGCGCGCCCGCTCACCATCGCCGGCCTGCCGCTGAACCTGCGGGTGGATCGCGTGGACCGGATGGGCGAGGAGCTCATCATCATCGATTACAAGACGGGCAGGACGCACAGTTCGGCCTGGCGCGGTGCGCGCATGGATGCGCCGCAACTGCCGCTCTATGCCGTCCTGCATCCGGATCGGCCCACGGGCATTGCCTTCGCCGGCATCGGCGCGGCCGCGGCGAAATACGTCGGCGTGGGCCGCGAAGCAGGGTCGTTCCACGGCATCGAAGCTGCAGCGAAATTCCGGTTGACCGAGGACAAGCAGAACGGGTTCAGCTGGGCGGAGATCACGGCACACTGGCGCGCCTGGCTCGAACGACTGGCCGGCGACTTTGCCGCGGGCCGTGTCGAAGTCGACCCGAAGCTCGGCGCCAGCACCTGTCGGTACTGCCACCTGGCCGCGCTTTGTCGGGTGGAGCCCGTCCCGGCGGACGATCTCGAAGAAGAAGCTGCAGATGGCGAGTGACGCGCTCGAACTCGACCGCGAGGCGCGCAGGCGAGCGGTGCTGCCCGAATGCTCGTTCATCGTGCAGGCGCCCGCCGGTTCGGGCAAGACGACGCTGCTGACGCTCCGGTACCTCCGACTCCTCGCCGATGTCGAACGGCCGGAACAGATCGTCGCCATCACGTTCACACGCAAGGCCGCCGCGGAGATGCGTCACCGCATCGTGACCGCGCTCGCGCTCGGCGCGGAACCGCCTGCGGCAGATGCGGACGAGCGAACCCGGGAACTGCAGCAGTGCGCGGCCGCCGCGCTCGCGCGGAGTCGCGAGCGGGGCTGGGGACTCGAGGAGAACCCCGCGCGGCTTCACGTGCAGACGATCGACGGCCTGAATCACTGGCTGGCCCGTCGCCTGCCGCTGGCCGCGGGCATCGGTACGGCGGCGACGCTGGTGGACGATGCGCGAACGCTGTACGCGGAGGCGGCGCGGCGCACCGTCGCGAGGCTGGATGAAGAGGCGCCGGTCGCCGCCGGACTGCGGCGTCTCGCCCGGTCGCTCAATCACCAGCCGCGCCAGCTCACTCTGCTGCTCGAGGGCATGCTGGGCGCGCGCGAGCTCTGGCTTCCGAAACTGATGCGGGGTACTTCCGGCCCGTCTCTCCGCCCCGAGATCGACCGGCTGCTGCGCCGGGCACTCGAGTCGGAGCTCGCCGCCATCTCCGCGGCGATCGCGGAAACCGACTGGCAACCCTTGTTCGCGGCCTGCCGTGCGGCGGCCGCAGCCGGTGCGCCGCCGAGTCCGGTTACCGCAATCGCGCCTTTCACCGCGCTGCCGGCCGCAACTGCGGAATTCGGGGCGTGCTGGCGGGCCATTGCGGAACTCCTGTTGACGGCGGACAAGGAGCCGGCGCTGCGCAAGCAGGTCGCGGCAAAGCAGGGCTTCCTTGCCGCCAGTGAGGGGGCCGCCTGGCCACCGCTCAAGCGCGCCATGAAGACTGTGCTCGAGTCGCTTGCCGCGCGCGATGGTCTCGCGCCCGCACTCGCGCGGCTGCGCCGGCTGCCGCCCGCGGCGCTCACCGATGCGCAGTGGGAGCGAATCGAAGCGCTGACTCTGGTGTTGCCGTACGCCGTTGCGGAGCTCCTTGCGCTGTTTGCCGAGCGCGACAGCCTGGACCATCCGGCGGTTGCCGCTGCCGCGCGCGAGGCGCTCGGCGACGAATCGGCGCCGACTGAACTGGCGCTCGCGCTGGACTACCGGATCCGGCACCTGCTGGTCGACGAATACCAGGACACTTCGCCTTCTCAGGCGCGATTGCTCGAACTGCTGGTCGCCGGCTGGCAGCGCGGCGATGGCAGAAGTCTTTTTTGCGTGGGCGATCCGATGCAGTCGATTTATGCGTTCCGGGAAGCGGACGTCACGCTGTTCCTGCAGGCGCAGCGCCAGGGCATCGGCGGCGTCGAACTCACCGCCGAACGTCTCGGGCGCAATTTCCGCTCGAGCGCCGCAATTGTCGACTGGGTCAACACCACATTTGCCGCGCTGCTGCCGCCCGCCGACGACTTCGAGCGCGGCGCCGTGCGCTATTCTCCCGCCGCGGCTGTGAGGCCGGACGAAGCGGGCGACGGCGTGCGCGTCCATGCGCTCCTCGACGCCGACGCGCGCGCATTGGCGGCGGTGGTCGCAACGGTCGCGGGAGATGCCATCGCGACGCTGGTGCAACCGAGCATCGCGATCCTGGTGCGCGGCCGGCCATCGCTGCCGCCGATCCTGGCGGCGCTACGCGACGCCGGCATCGAGTATCGCGGCGTGGAGCTGGAATCGCTGCTCGACCGCCCGGCCATCCGCGACCTGGTCGCGCTGGTCGCGGCGATGCTGCACGACGGCGACCGCACGGCCTGGCTCGCCATCCTGCGCGCCCCCTGGTGCGGATTGCCGCTGTCTGACCTGCTGCGCCTTACGGACGGCGAGAAACAGGCGCTGATCCGCGATCGCCTGCGCGATACCACGGTGCTCAGCGGCGATTCCGCTACGCGAGCGGCGCGACTCCTCGCGACGCTCGATGCCGCGATCGCCGCCCGCGGCCGGCAATCGCTCGGCAGCTGGCTGAAGTCGGCATGGCTCGCACTCGAAGGCCCCGCGACGATCGGCGACGGATCCGATCTCGCCAACGCGGAACTGCTGTTCGCCGCGCTCGACCGGCTCGAACTGGAAGCCGGCTGTCTGCCGCCGGTGTCGGCCATCGAGGCGGCGGTCGCCGGCGTCATGGCGTCGCCCGTCGGCAGCGACAGCGCGCTCGTGCAGGTGATGACCATCCACCGCGCCAAGGGACTGGAATTCGATGTCGTGATCCTGCCGGATCTGCAGCGCGGACCGGGCGGCGGCAAGCGGCCACTGCTTTACTGGACCACCGTCGCGACCGGCCCCGGTGAGCGCGGCATCGTTCTCGGCAGCCGCACGGATTCTGACGAGAATGAAGGCGACGCAGATGCACTCGAACGCTGGATGCGCGATCTGGGCGCCGCGCGCGAGGCGCTCGAACTCGGCCGGCTGGCCTATGTTGCGGCGACGCGCGCACGCCGCCGGTTGCACCTGATCGGCAGCGCCCGCCTGAAATGGACAGCGCAGCAGCCGACACTGCGCCGTCCGCGATCCGCAAGCCTGCTCGGCTTTCTCTGGCCGGTGCTTTCACCGCATTTCGAGAAGGCACTTGCGGAATTGCCGGTAGCAGCACCGGACGGACGCACCAGCGATGACAGACCGCGGCTCAGCGCGCCTCCGGTGCGGCGGCTGGTCACGGGATTCCGCGCGCCGCTGCCCGAAGCGCTGACGCTCGCGCCAATGCTCCGCATTTCGGGCGAGCCGGAAGGATCCATCCGCCCCGAATTCGACTGGGCGGGCGCAATTGCCCAGGCCGTGGGCCAGGTCGTGCATTCTGAACTGCAACGCATCGCCGAGAGCGGCATCACGCCGGATGCCGGAAACCTGCCGACCGCTTACTGGCGGCGCCAGCTACGCGAACTGGGGATCGACGATGCGCACCTGCCGGCGGCGATCGCAAGGGTCGTGGATGCGGTGACCGCAGTCGGCCGGAGCCAGCTTGCCGCGGAGCTGCTCGACCCGGCTGCGCTGCAAGCGCAAAGCGAACTCGCCCTGACGGCGGTCATCGACGGTGTGCTGCAAAGTCTCCGGATCGATCGCACTTTCATCGACCGTGTCGGCGTGCGCTGGGTCATCGACTGGAAGACGAGCACGCACGAAGGCGCCGATCGCGAGATGTTTCTCGACAACGAGCTCGAACGCTATCGCAGTCAGCTCGAACGATACGCACGGGTCATGCGGCTCGTCGATCCGGACCGGCCGCAGCGTGTGGGACTCTACTTCCCGCTGCTCGACGCCTGGCGGGAAATCTAGAGCGTGCCCTCGATGCTGAATGGCCGGCGGCCGCTCGCATCGGGCGGCCCGAGAAAGGAGAGGGTGTCGAAGATCGCGGGGCCGGCGCCGGGGCCGGGTGCCACCTCGCCACTCATGAAATACTGGCCGTTGCTCATGAGCTCGATCGCGCCGCGCACGCGCAGCGGCCCACCGAGGTCGCTGAGGCGCCCGGTCAACCGGTCGGTACCGACCGCGCCTTCGCCGACCACCAGCTCGAAGTCTCCGAGCTCTGCACCGCCAGCGCCGGGCGCACGCAGTTCCCGCACGTAAAGCTTGCCGGTCGCTTCGCCGGCGCGGCGGTCGACGATGCGGATGCGCTCGATATCGAGCTCGAGCTGGCCGGTCCACCCCGACGGCGTCGCGATTCCCTCGAATGCCGCGATCGGGGACTGGCCGTGGATATTCGTGGCCTCGAGCCCGTCACCGTCGAAGCCGCCGGACAGGTCGGCCGTGAATTGGCCGTCCGGCGGTTGCAGCGTGGCGCGGCAGGACCACTGCAGCACGACCAGGCGCCATGGGCGGCAAAACCAGTCGATCGCGCCGACAGCCTGGCCCTCGATGCGGAGTTCCGCCGCCTGTCCCGACCAGATCGTGCCTGCAACGCCGGTCATGACGTAGCCGGCCGGCAGGCGCTTTGACAACTGCGCCGCCGGGATCATCGCAACCAGGAACCCGACGAACGCAGCGGTGCCGGCCGCGATCAGGCTGACGCGTCGGGACATCCGGGTCAGGGGCCGCGCAGGACCAGCGTCGCGTCGACCAGACCCGCTTCGCCCGTCCCGCTGACGCTTGCGGTTTCCGCGACGACGTTGCGCTCCTTCTGCAGGCGTGCGAGCAACAGTGCGAGCGAGTCGAACGAAGCCGCCGTGAAGCGCGCGCGTATGGCGCCGGTGCCTGCGGGTTCGATGCCGGCGAGGGCGGTGCCCAGTCCACCTTCCTGGGCCATCCGGTCCACGGCGATCGTGAGCGATTCGCCGGGGCGTGCTGCGGGCGCCGCCTGCAGCCGCGGCGTGACCGCTTCGATCCAGGCGAGATCCTGCCGTCGCCGCTCCACACGCTCCTCAGCGACCGTGACGACGCTGCCCAGTTTCCAGATCAGCCCGGCCACCAGCAGCACGACGGCCGCGGCGCCGCCGAGCGTCACCATGCGCTGCTCGCGCTCCTCGAGGGTTGCATACCAGGCCTGCAGGTTCATGACGCCGGCTCCGACTTGATCAGGACCTGCGCTTGCACACCGCCTTCGCCTGCATTGGTGGACGCGACATCCGCGCTCAGGCCGCGAGCATTGATGGCCTGTGCGAAACGCGCGACCGCCTCCGTGCTCGGAGCCATCATCTGCAGTTCCAGCGTGCGGTCGCGCCAGCCGAGGGATTCGAGGGTGGGGCCCGGACTGGCGGCGATCGCGCCGCCGACCGCGGCGAGCTGGGTCAGCAACCCGCCCGCATCGGCCGTACCGCCGCCGCCGAGGCGTTGTGTCACCTGGGCGCGCGCGTCGTCGATCCGCTCGACGTCCGGCAGCGCGATGCGCGCAGCTTGCTCGATCGCAGCGTCCAGGCGCTGCTGTTCGGCGTTCAGTTGAAACAGCTCGTAGCCCCGCACGCCGAGATGCAGGACCAGCGCCGCGATGGCGAGCATCGCGGCCAGCCGCCAGCGCAGCCATTCAGCCGCCCAGCCGGTGCGCCGTGCGAACGCTCCCTGCATCAGGGACAGGGCATCGATGCGAACCGCCTGCGAGGCCAGCAACGGCAGGGCGCCGTCCGGCAACAGCTGAAGTTCCAGGCTGCCGGTCACTTCGCGCAGCGCCTCGATCATCTCGCGCGAATGCTGCCAGTCCTGCTGCGATACGTAGAGATGCACGTGGCGGTCGTCGCCCTCGAGGCCCGCGAGCGCAAAGGCCTCAGTCAAGGGTTCGGCATCGAGCGCAAATGGCAGGAGGCCTGGCTGGCGCACCAGCAACTGACCGGCGTCGATGACGGCGACAATCTTGCCCGGGTTGTCCGGCACGCACAGCATGTCCGGAATGATTGCCTGCGGATTGAGGCCCGCAGCCTGCAATGCGTCGACCCAGCCGCGCAGTTCGTCGCGGCGCACGGCCGCGACCAGCGTGGCGCCCGCATCGTCCGTCTTGCCGATGGCAAACTGGAATTGTTCGACTTCGCCCGCCAGCGATTCCTCCATCGCGTAGGGGACGACCTGGGCAATGCGCGTGCCGCTCTTGACCGGCAGTTCCGGCTTCGCGAGCGTCACGCTCGAACCCGGCGCGATGACGACCAGCGGCCGTTCCGCCGCGATCGGCGCGGCATCCGCGAAGCTCCCGGTCGACACCGGTCCAATGCGTCCGCCGTCCGCGCCGGTGACGACCCAGCTGGCGGGGTTGGCAAGTCGCAGGACCAGGAATTGGTTCATGCCAGCTACTCGGTGCCCGTTGAACGCAGCACAGTCCGGCTGCCGCCGGCGCTGTTCCGCTCGATCAGACTGTACAGCGTGAGTTCCGTAGTGCCAATACGCACGGCTGTCACGGCGCGGAACCAGTTCGAAGTTTCGGAGATTGACGACTGGAGATCCTGAAAAACGTCAGGATCAAGTGTCGCCTGCAAGTCCGCGATGGTCGGAAAGCAGCCTTCCCGCCGGTTCGCGGTCAGCAGTTCGGCATCGCCGAAGTCGGTGCCGCCCTCCATCAGGGCCGCGAGGACGGGCGCTGGGGCCGTGCAGACATTGATCGGCGTTCCCACCGGTAGCGCCGCGACATAGGGGCGGACGCGATCGTATTCCTCGAGCGTCATGCCGGGCAGCGCGAGCATCTCCGTCACGGTCGTCACCGGGCCGTTGGCGGCCCTATAAGGCGGATTCTGCGCGAGGTAGCTGCCGTCCTCGGCACCCTCCGGAAATTCCGGCACGGTATCCGTATCGAGCCAGTCGGCCAGGATCGATGCCCAGCGCGGGTCGGCGCCGGCGTACGTGAGCAACTGCCGGAAGCGCAGGATCGCCGATTCGTTCACGGTGCCGTCGTTCAGGATCAGGTTGTTGATATTGAACCGGCCCTGCATGTCCTCGAGTGCGCCGCGAAACTCGCCGCCGTCTACCGGCAGCGGCGGCAGCGGCTGCGCCCAGGGTTCCGACAAATCGTCCGTCTGCGAGTCCTCGCGGTCATCGCGCAGCACCTCGATGGCCCAGGCCTCGGCGCCGAGCGCGACATGCCAGCCCTGGTCGAGCGCAATGAGCCCCGACGTGCGGCGCAAGTCGAGCGAGGCGCGCGTACCGATGTGCACGGCCAGCACGGTTGCGATGGCAACCAGCACGATGGCCGTGATCAGCGCGACGCCGCGCTGCTTCACCCCGGCACCTCGATCAGTCGCATCAGCTCGCCGTAATCGGCAAGCACGATCGTGACTTCCACCGCGAGCGGCCGCAGGCGGAAGCCCAGATCGCCGGCGCTGCCGATCGGCGGCCACTCGGCGACCCATTCGCGGCCGTTGTTCATGTAGCGGATCTCGACGCTTTCGACGTCCTGCAGGATCTCCCGGGCGATCGGCGGAGTGGCGAGCGTTGCGTCGGTCACATTCCAGTGCTCGCGGATCAGCTTGCGCTCTTCGAGACGGTAACTGACGCGCTGCACGGTTCCGCGCGGCATGCCGGCACCGTTCGGCCAGCCGGCACGCGTGAGCTCAACCAGGCCGAGCGAATTGGGATCGCGCATCACGGCCGCGCGATAACCATCGCCGATGGACTCGCGTACCGGGCGCGGCGCGGCCATGCGAAAATCGCTGGTCAGCAGGTGCATCGCCCGTTGCACTTCGCGCAGCCGGTCAAGGTGGCCCTCCGCCATCTCCACTTCGATGCGCGCTTCACCGACCGTGCGAAAGGCGAGCACGGCCATGATCGCCATGATCGCGGTCGCGACCAGGATCTCGAGGAGCGTGAATCCGCTTTGCCGGCCGCCCATCAGGTTTCGCCCGCGGCCGGACCGCCGCCGGGAATGCCGCCGCCCCCGTTCCAGGGCATCGATGAGGGCCCGGTTGCCATGGCGGCGGCTCCGACGAATCCGGCAAGACTGACGAGCGACGAACCCTCGGCGTCGTCCTCGCGCCGGACGCTGATCTCCACGCGGCGCAGGCCCTCGACCGGCGTATTGGCGACCTCCTGCACCCACAACCAGCGCCGTCCCGCGAACTCGAGCTCGCCGTCGATCTCGTCGACTGATGGCATCTCGCCGGAAAGTCGAATCTCGGTCAGGCGATTGTCGGCAATCCAGGAAGCAAAACTGCGATCGCGCAGGTAGGACACATTGTGTGCGGTATCGCCCAGCACCTTGAACACGGCCAGCATGCCGATCGCGACGATCGCGAGCGCGACCAGCACTTCGACCAGCGTGAAACCACGGACGTTGCCGCGCTCACTCCGCGGCATCACGCTCGATCTCCATCGTACCGTCCGCGCGGCCGGTCAGCGTGACGCGGCCGGCGCCGCTTCGCGCGAGTGCCAGCTGGTAGGGCGTCATGTCGCCGCTGCCCCAGGCGATGAGCTGCGGCAGCTTCGTCTCCAACGCGTCCGGCTTTCGCAGCAACACCGGCCGTCCCTCCAGCACGAGTTCGAATGCCAGACCGGGCGGCAACTCGTGGGACTGCAGTACCGGATCGCCCTCGACTTCCACCCAGCGCAATTCGAATCCATCGAATCGGAGGAACTCGTAGTTGCCGGTCTCGATGCGCAGCCCGTAGTCGCGTCCCTCGAGCTGTGCCTGCTCCTGCAGCAGAGCGATGGCATTGGCGAGGCGTTTGCTTTCATCCTCGATTTCGCGGTCGTCCCCGAGCAGACCCACCGACAAGGTCGCGACGGCCGCCATGATGCCGATGATCACGACGACAACCAGGATCTCGATCAGGGTCATGCCGCGCTGGCCGCGGCGCAGGGAAGAAGCGGCGCGGATCACGGCGCGCTCAGGCCGTCAATCAATGTTCCAGTTGCCGATATCCGCGTCGGAATCCTCGCCACCGGGCTGGCCATCGGCACCGAGCGTGTAAAGATCGTACGGCAGGCCGTGGTTGCCGGGCTGAAGGTAGATGTAG
Source organism: Pseudomonadota bacterium (assembly GCA_030799345.1). Taxonomy (GTDB): domain Bacteria; phylum Pseudomonadota; class Gammaproteobacteria; order Steroidobacterales; family Steroidobacteraceae; genus SCUD01. The sequence continues at coordinate 13,895 of JALYJS010000447.1, forward strand.
TCATTGCCCCACTGGTCCTTTGGCACGGTGCGGGACTTCAGGTATCCCTGCGGGCGCCAGTTGCGTGCAACAGGCTCGGACTCCGGAGCCTTCACCAGCGCTTCGAGCCCCTGCTGCGTCGTCGGATAGCGGAAATTGTCCATCTGGTACATGTCGAGCGCGGTGCCGAGCGAGCGAATATCGAGCCGGGTCGCCTTGATCCGGGCGTTGTCCACCTGGCCCAGCAACTGCGGGCCGATCAGTGCGCCGAGGATCGCGATGATCACCAGCACGACCATGATCTCGATCAGCGTGAAGCCGGACGAGCGGCTTGAAATCAGGGCCATTCGCTTCTCCTGCCCCGGTATGAGGGACGCCCGTTGAATGACCGTGATGATAACAGAGCAGTTCCGCGGACCCCGCCGGGCCGCCCGCCTTGTGACCCGCCTCAACCTATAATCTGGGTAACGGGGGTAACGG
>JALYJS010000457.1 GCA_030799345.1 Pseudomonadota bacterium
TTCCCGGGCCGCCGTGAGCCCGGCGCCACCCGCGCCGATCACCAGCACGTCCGGCGCAGCCGGTGTGGCAGCCGCGGCGGTGCGCAGTCCGCCGAGCAGCGCGCCCGCGCCAATCCCCTGCAGCAACTCCCTGCGATTCAACACGCGATGGCGCTCCGCCAGACCCGCAGCTTGCGACGATAACTCATCCCGGCGTGCGCCGGGCTGGTCGAGGGCAGCAACCGGTAATCGAGTTTGCGGGTCGGCGGTAATTCCGGATTGACGTGGCGGCGCCACGCCGACTCCGCCTTGCGGCCATTGAAGCAAACGCGCGCGATGCGCCGGTGTTGTCCGAGGAATGCGGCGAAATCGTTGGCGACGAGGGTGTCATCGTCGATAGCTGAATCGAGACTGCCCGGGCGGACACAACTTCCGACGACGTCCCAGAGCGCGATGCCGGCGGCGGCGAGCGCGGCGGTTCGCTTCGCATAGCTGGCGGTCGGGTCGAAGCCCAACAGCTCGGCCATGATGGGCCAGAAAAGATTGTGCGGATGCGCGTAGTACTCGCCGGCTTCGAGCGAAGCGACCCCCGGCATGCTCCCGAGGATGAGTACGCGTGCGCCGGGGCGCTCGACCGGCGGAAACCCGGCGATTCGCCGGCGTCTGGTTCCGGACCCGGTCAAGCGGTCAGCTGCGTGCTAGCGCAGCCACGTACAGCACGTCTCCGGTCGGCGCTCCGGTCGGCGAGCCGCCTGGCGGTTCGTCGCTGACCGCGACATTCGAAGCGACATCGAGGGCCGCCTGTTGTCGTTCGTCGAGCGACAGACGAATGCGTCCACTGGCAGGCATCAGGCCGAGCGACACCGGTGCGGCTTCCGGCGGCAGCGCCCAGAGTTCCCGCGAGCGCTGCTCCGGTATTTCGACCGCTCCGATCGTGTTCACTTCGACGGTCCGCCCGTCCGCTGCGAGTTCCACGCGCCAGAGCGACAGACCGGCCTCGTTCGCGAACAGTGCCTCGGCCTGCGGCGGCGCGACGCGCGACTCCTGCCACAGGAACCAGCCGAGCCCGAGCGCCGCAGCTGCGGCGACTGCGGCGGCCGCCGCCATGAGTCCACCCCTGCGGGGTGCCGGCGCGGCACCGATGCGGCGCTCGATCGATGGCCACACCGCGGGCGAGGGCGTGACCGGTTCGAGCCGGAACGTGAGACCTGCAAGACGCTCTTCCCATGCGAGCACGCGCCGCTCGACGAAGGGATCGGCCTGGCGAGCGCGATCGAAGCGGCGCCGGGCCGCGCCGCCGAGCGTACCGAGCACGAATTCGGCAGCCAGCAGATCCAGGGTGTCGGGATGGTTGCGGTTCATGATTCGAGACACCGTCGCAATGCCGTCAGGCCGCGCCGGATCCAGCTCTTGACCGACCCCAGCGGCTCACCCAGACGATCCGCCACTTCGGCATGACTCATGCCACTTTGATACGACAGAAGGATGCAGCGACGTTGCTGTTCCTGCAGTGCCTGGAGGCAACGGTCAAGCGACGTGCTCGCGCCCTGTCCGAGTGCCATGCGCGAATCGTGCGGCTCCTCGTCGGCCGCAATCGATTCGATGGCGTCGGCCCCATCGGCCGCCAGCCGGCGCTCGCGTCGCTTGAGATCGAACGCGCGGTAACGCGCGATGGCGATCAGCCAGACCCATGATGACCCCCTGTCACTATTGAACTGAGCGGCGCGGCGCCAGACCTGGACATAGACATCCTGCAGCGCATCCTCGGCTGCCGCGCGATTGCTGAGCAGCCGGATCAGGCTGGCCAGTAACCGGGGCGAAGTCAGTTCATACAGCCGCTGGAACGCGTTCCGGTCCTGCCGCGCACAGGCGACGAGCAACCGGGAGACTTCAGGCTCGGTGTCGATGCCGGCGAACTGCGTCATTCAAAGAAGTATACGCAATGATTGCCGCAGCAGATGCAGCGCGCGGAGTGTGCGCCGCCACCGTCGGGCCGGCGCCGTAATCATTCGCGCAGCGCGGGCGCGCCAGTCCGATGCCGGCACGCCACGTCTCGGGCCGCCGCTGCGGCGACAGCGTTTTCGGCGGCCTGTGCAGGAAGCTCGAATGTCAGGGAGGCCCACAGGCTCTCCCACTCGGCGGCAATACCGGCAGTCGCCGGGATCATGTGTACGGCGGCGATGCGCCACACGCCCGCGGACGGCAGGTGGAAACGCGCGCGGCCGTCTGCGTCGGTCCGCACCTTGAGTTCGTCGTCCCCGGTCCCCAGCCGAAATGCCACAACCAGCGCGCCGGCCAGCGGATTGCCATCGTAGAGGAGCTGAAAGGTGCGAGATTCGCGGGGAGGAGCGTTCAACAGTCCCTGCGCCGCAACCAGTTCGAGACGGAGGCCGACCGCATGATCGACCACGTCGTCACCTTTCGTTCCGACCCGCACCAGAGCTTTTGCATGGCGCGAGTACGCCTCGCGCACCTTGCCAGGGCCGGCCCCTTGCCGCGCGCGTTGCGCCGCGACCTGTTCCAGTCCTTTCTCCACCAGATACTGTTCGAATTCGACGGCCGGCACTTCGGTAAAGGCCCGATTGCCGCCGTAGGCGATCACGTGGGTACCCACCGCATCCGCGCGCACGGCACCAGCGGGATCTGCGCCGTCCAGGCCGACCACCGGACGCCTGCCGTCAGGACCGGAATCAACGAATATCTCGATTCGCCGATTATTGCGGCCCATTGGCCAGGCCTCGAACCCCTCGCCGATGCAAAGCCGCACGCCAACGGGACCGCCGGTCGCGCGGTGAAAGATGGAAGGCTGAATCCAGAACTCATGGCTGTTCGCGGGCTGGGCAGCGAGCGCGATGAAAAGTACCGATGTCACCGCGATCGACCGTTTCCATTGATTCCGCAAGGTCATCCCCAGTTTCCGGCGGGTCAGTCGGCGAATGCAGAACGCAGGTCGGGATCGGCGCGAAGTTCTGTCGCGAGCTGCTCGCGTTCCAGCACGCTGAAAGCCCCGCCCGAATCGGCTTCCACCTGATCGAGCAGCTCGTCGAGCGTGAGCGATTGCAGCAGGCCGGTCGTATCGGTCAAGGGCGGAACTTCTGCCGCAGGAGTCCCGGCGATCGGCAGGGGCCGAACGCCGGGGGTCGTGCTCATAGATGACATCGCCGGTACTGCCGATGCGGAGGGCGGCAGTTCGTCCCTGCCGCCCTCCAGTTCGATGCGCAGCAGCAGAATGGCTGCCGTGAACGTCGCCACCGCGCCGAGAACGATGACTGCGGTCTTCAAGGCGAATCCTTGCTGTTATTGGTGCCTGAATGCGGCGTGGCCAGATACGGAAAGACCTGGTGATACGGCAGGTCATTGGTCGCGATGTTGTCGCCGACGACGGTAATCGTGGAATAGCCCGGGCCGCTCGCAATCGCGGTCAATGCGATATCCACGACGTCGTCACCCAGGCGCCGGCCATTCGGCCAGCCACCCGACACGCCGCTGGTCGTATCACCGCCGATGAAGCCGAGGCGGCTGAA
>JALYJS010000473.1 GCA_030799345.1 Pseudomonadota bacterium
GGCCAGGATGTCGGCCGGCCGCTCGAAATAGAACGCGGGTTCCTCCTGGACGTAGCGGAAAAACTCCGCGAGCGTGCCCTTGAAACCGACCTCGCGCATCACTCCTTCCATGCCGGCGCGGATGCGCGCGACCTCGGCAAGGCCGATCGCATGGATGTCGGCGGGCGTGAGTGCAGTCGTCGTGTGCCGGCGCACCTCGCTCGCGTACCAGTCGGTGCCGCCCGGCAGCGCGGACCAGCCGACGGTCTCGCGGCAGGCGGGCACGTACTCGTCCCGGATGAAGTCGGCGAGCTGCCGATAGGCGGGGTTGAGCTGCTGCTCGATGAGTTGGCGGATCGCGGCCTCGAGCCGCTCGCGCTCGGCGGCGGGCCAATCCTCAGGCAGCAGGGTTACGGGGCCGAAGAACAGGCTTTCTTCCGAATCCGCTGCGATCAGCGATTCGAGCTGCGGTACGGTCTTCGCCATCACGACGCGCGGATGGACGATGCCACGGGCCATGCCTTCGCGCATCGCGGCGATCGCGGCGTCCACCCAAAGCGGAAACCGGCCGGCGCGCGCGAGCCAGCGCTCATAGTCCGCGACGCTCGCGAATGGCTGAGCGCCGGTTCCGGAACCATAAAACGCAAGGTAGGTCGACATGCCGCCGTCGAACTGACTGATCGGCAGCAGGCGCCGCGGATGGCGGTTGCGCTCGAGCGCAATGTCGCGACCGTAAAGAAACATCTCCCGTGTCAGTCGCGCGTCCTCGTCGAGCGTCGCCGGGTCGATCGCGGCGACCGCGGCGCGATAGCGGCTCTCCAGTGCGTTGGTCGCCGCAACGTAGGCCAGTGTCGCCGGGAGCTCCATCTGATCGTCGAAGCGGTGATCGCCGTAGTCGGTGGCATCGGTCGGGTTGAGCGCAAGCGACTCGTCGAAATAAGCCTCGACCAGGCGTTCGAGCTCGCCTTGCGGCGAGGACTGGAGCGCAGCGCAGCCAGACAGCGCGCACGCGAGTGCGAGGACGGCCGGTTTTGCCAGTGAGTGCACGCCGCTCTTCCTCGATCGCCGGGGCGCGGGAATTATATCGGCGCCGCGGCGAGCGGCCGCGAGATGCGGACATAGCGCCAGATCAGCAGCACCGCGCAGACCGTCAAACCGACGATCAGCCCGGACCAGATGCCGGACGGACCGATGCCGAGGTGGATCCCGAACCACCATGCAGCCGGAAAACCGATCAGCCAGTAGGCGGTGAAATTGAGTGCCATCGGTACTTTGGCGTCCTTGAACCCGCGCAGCGCGCCTGCGGCCCCGACCTGCAGCCCGTCCGGCAACTGGAACAGCGCGACGAACAGCAGCAGCCACATGGCGAGCTCCTGCACATCGCGATCGGTTGTAAAGACCGTGACGATGCCCTCGCGCGCCAGCAGCACGCCGATTGAAGACACAGCCATGACGATGCCGCACATCGCAATGCCGCTCCAGCCGGCATTCCGCCCGGCCAGACGGTCGCCGCGGCCGAGCTTGTGGCCGACGTGGATCGTGGTCGCGGAATGCAGCGCCAGCGGGATCATGAACATCAGCGAGGCGTAGCTGAGCGCGATCTGGTGCGCGGCGACGATCGCCGTGCCGAGCGTGCTCATCAGGAGCGCCGCAACCACGAACAGCGCCCCCTCGGACACGACCGAACCCGCGATCGGCAGGCCAAGGCCCAGAATCTCGCGCAGCATCGTCGGGTCGGGGCGATCGAAGCGGGCGAACAGCGCGAAGCGGCGATAAATGGCGTGGCGTCGCTGGTAGACATGCATCGTGATCAGCATGGCCCAGGAGGCGAGCGCGGTTGCAACGCCGCAGCCGGTCGCGCCGAGCGACGGCACGCCGAAGCTGCCGCGCGTGAAGATCCAGTTGCCGGCGATGTTGGTCGCAAGCCCGACCGCCGCCGTGTACATGACCGGGCGCGTCCAGCCGATGCCTTCGCTCGTATAGCGGTGCGCCAGATAGACGAGCATCGCCGGCATGCCGAAGCACATCGCATAGACGTAGCCGGCGGCGTGCGGGATCGCCTCGGCGTCGGTACCGAACCAGCGCAACACGGGCACGATGCAGGCAAGACCGGCGACCAGCGGCACGGCCAGCATCAGCGCCAGCCAGATCCCCTGGCGAAAGCGCCGGCCAACCTCGAGGTCGTGCCCCCCGCCATAGGCATGCGCGGCCAGCGGCGAGATGGACATCAGCACGCCGAGCCCGAACAGCCAGAACATCTGGTAATAGCTGCCGCCGACCGCGACGCCCGCGAGTGGGGCAGCGCCAAGGCGCCCCGCCATCAGCGTGTTCGTCAGCATCATGCCGGCAATCACCAGATTGTTGACGCACAGCGGCCCCGCGAGGCGCAGTATCGCGCGCGAATCGCGTGGAAAAGCGTTGCGGAAGCTGCCGGGTTCGCTCATGGCGGTGACATCGGCGCGCCGTGGCGGCCCCGTGTGGATGCTGGCATTCTACCGGAACGCCTCGAAGCCCCGTTTCCACCGGAGAACACCCATGCTGGTCGGATCACAGCCCCGGCGCGTCGCCGTCATCGGCGGACAACGCATCCCGTTCGCGCGGGCGCATGGCGCCTACGCGAGCGTCGGCAACCAGGAAATGCTGACGGCGGCGCTGAAAGCCGTGGTCGATCGCTTCGGCCTGAAGGGCGAGCGCCTCGGCGACGTGATCGCAGGCGCCGTCATGAAGCACTCGAGCCAGTGGAACATGGCGCGGGAGGCGCTGCTCGATTCGGGCCTGTCGCCGGAGACACCGGGGCTCGACGTGCAGCGCGCCTGCGGCACCAGCATCGAGGCGGCGATCCTGGTCGCCAACAAGATCGCACTCGGCCAGATCGACGCGGGCCTGGCGGGCGGCGTGGACACTGTCAGCGATCCGCCGATCGTGTTCGGCCGCGACTACCAGCAGCTGATGCTCCGGAGCTTCCGCGCAAAATCCTTCGGCGCGCGCATCGCGCCGTTCTTCGGGCTGCGGCCGCGGCACTTCAAGCCGTCTTATCCCGGCACCGGCGAGCCGCGCACCGGGCTTTCGATGGGACAACACACCGAAAAGATGGCGCGCACCTGGCAGATCCCGCGCATGGCGCAGGACGAGCTCGCGCTGGCGAGCCACCTGAATGCGAGCAAGGCCTGGACAGACGGATTCATGTCCGATCTGGTCGTACCCTACCTCGGGCTCAAGACCGACAACAACGTGCGCTCCGATACGAGTCTCGAGAAACTCGCGAAGCTCAAGCCGTCGTTCGCGAAGGACGGAACGCTAACCGCCGGCAACTCGACGCCGATGACTGATGGCTCGGCCGCCGTGCTGCTCGCGAGCGAGGACTGGGCGCGCTCCCGCGGCTTGCCGGTTCAGGCATGGCTGACTTACGCGAAGACCGCTGCGGTCGATTTCGTCGGCGGCGAGGGACTGCTGATGGCGCCCGCCTACGCGGTGCCGCGCATGCTCAAGGACGCCGGGCTCGCGTTGCAGGATTTCGACTTCTACGAAATCCACGAGGCCTTCGCCGCGCAGGTGCTCTGCACGCTGAAGGCCTGGGAATCGCCGGAGTTCTGCCGCGACCGGCTCGGTCTCGACGCACCGCTTGGCTCGATCGATCGATCGAAGCTAAACGTCAAGGGGGGCTCGGTGGCGGTCGGCCATCCGTTCGCGGCGACCGGCGCGCGCATCATCGCCTCGCTCGGGAAATTGCTCGCGGAACGCGGCTCCGGGCGGGGGCTGATCTCGGTCTGCACGGCCGGCGGCATGGGCGTGACGGCGATCATGGAGAGATAGTCGATGAAACGCTACATCGGCCATCCCCGCGTCGAGGGCACTGCATCGCGGCAGGCGCATTGCGACCTGCCGCCGGGCACCTTCGAGCGGGAGATGAGCAAGGAAGGTTTCTTCGGGCCGGCGGCGTTCTTCCACCACAAGCACCCACCAACCGGGTGGTCTTCATTTGATGGACCGCTGCGCCCGCACGCCTTCGACCTCACGAAGCTCGACGCGATCGCGGCGCACCCGTGGGCGGCGGCAGAAATCCTGTACAACGCGCATTGCCGCATCCGCTTCTGGCGCACCACCGGGCGCATGGACGGCCTCGCGCGCAATGCCGACGGCGACGAGCTCCTGTTCGTGCACGCAGGCCGGGGCGATCTGTATTGCGATTTCGGGCATCTGCGCTTTGAAGCCGGCGATTACATCGTGCTGCCGCGCGGCACGATGTGGCGGCTCGACTGCGCGGAACCCGCTGCCCTGCTCCTGGTCGAGGCAACCAATGCCTCTTACATGCTTCCGGACAAGGGGCTGGTTGGCGCTCATGCGATCTTCGACCCGGCCATGCTCGATGTTCCGCGCGTAAACGAGGCCTTCCTCGCGCAGCAGGACGAAAATACCTGGCGCGTCGCGGTGAAGCGGCGGAACGCCGTCTCGACCGTGACGTTCCCGTACAACCCGCTGGACGCGATCGGCTGGCATGGCGACCTCGCCGCCTGCCGCATCAACCTGCGCGACATCCGGCCGCTGATGAGCCACCGCTATCACCTGCCGC
>JALYJS010000491.1 GCA_030799345.1 Pseudomonadota bacterium
GGCCAGCACCCGCTATGCCGAAGACCAGCGCGTGACGCTGACGGAAGAGCAGGAACGGGCGCGTCTCGCTGCCCGCACGCGCGAGGCGGACCGTGCACGAGCTGATGCCGACGCGGCGCGAGCGGGCGCCGCGAGTGCCGCGCGTCTCGCAAGTGCCGATGCCTCGAGGGCTGCTGATGCGGCCGGGGCAGCGGCACGGGAAGCCGCAGATCTCCAGCGCCAGATCGATGAACTGGAGGCGAAAGAAACGGACCGCGGTCTCGTCCTCACGCTCGGCGACGTACTGTTCACGAGCGGTCAGGCGGATCTCAAAGCCGGTGTCGCCAGCAATCTCGGCCGGCTTGCGACTTTCCTCCACCAGAATCCAGGACGGAACGTCGAAATCGAGGGACATACGGACAACGTGGGCAACGACGACTACAACCAGGCACTGTCCCAGCGCCGTGCCGATTCCGTGCGATCGTTCCTGATTCAGCAGGGTATCGGCCCGGAGCGGATCCGGGCATCCGGCAAGGGCGAGCATCAGCCGGTTGCGGACAACGAATCCAGCGGCGGCCGGCAGCAGAACCGTCGCGTCGAAGTGATCATCGAAAATCCGCGACCCGCCATCGCCTCAAACTGAGGGTCGGCGCACGCGCGCCCTCAGCCGGCCGATGACCAACGACCTGATTGAAGAATTGCCGCGCGCGGATCGCGCCCGCATCCTGAAAAGCTGCGTGCCCGTGGACCTGGTGCTCGGCGCCGTGCTCTGCGAAGCGCGCCAGCCCGTCGTCCACGTTTACTTTCCCCTGACCGGGTTCATTTCGCTGGTCGCGAGCGTCGCCGACCATCCGCCGCTCGAAATGGGACTGATCGGCAACGAAGGGCTGCTCGGCGTCACCCTCGTCCTCGGCGTCAATCTGGCGGAGCTGCGCGGCGTGGTCCAGGGCGCAGGCACGGCCTTGCGCATGACCGGACCGCAGGTCCGGCGCGAACTGAAACGCAGCCCGGCCCTGCACCGCACATTCAGCCGTTATCTCTACGTCATATTGGCGCAGAACTCCCAATCCGCGGCATGCGCCCGCTTTCACCGCATCGAAGAGCGCCTGGCGCGCTGGCTGCTGATGACGCACGACCGCGCACATGCGGATTACTTCCACCTGACCCACAGCTTCCTGGCGGACATGCTCGGCGTCCAGCGCAGCGCCGTAACGATCGCCGCGGGCGCGCTGCAGGCGCGCAACCTCATCGGCTACACCCGCGGCCGGATCTACATCCACAACCGCCGGGGACTCGAGGCGGCATCCTGCGAGTGCTACCAGGCGATCACCCGCGACTATGCCGACTCGATGGTCTGAGCGGGCTCCAGTGTGCGATACCGTACAGAAGGGGCAGACCCGGGCGGTTAAAGTGCCGCCTCAAGACAAGATGTTGAATCCGGATTGCTGCTCCCGCATCCCCCAATCGCCTCTCCCCTGAGACGATCGATCAATCTGGATTCAGCCCTGACCCGGTGGCCCGCCCAGCGAGCCACCGGGTCCCTTTCGAGCTGCCTTGTCGTGATACATCGCATCATCCGCCCGGCCGAGCAGTACGTCGTAGCGTAGCCCGTCGTCCGGATAGGTCGCGATTCCAATCGAGGCGGTAAGGTTCAGGCGCTGGCCTTCGATCGAGCAGCGCCGGCCGATGCTCTCGCGAATGGTCCCGGCGATGCGCACGGCGACCGACGGATCCGAGTCATGGCCGAGCAGCACGACGAACTCATCGCCGCCGTATCGGCAGGCGATGTCGTCGCAGCGGACACAAGCGGCAATCCGCGCGCCGACGACGGTCAGAACCAGGTCGCCTGTCCTGTGACCAAACGATCATTCACCCGCTTGAAACCGTCCAGGTCGACGAACAGCAGCGACAGCGACAGCTGCTCCCGGCGGGCAACCGCCAGAGCCCGCTGCAAGCGCTTGATCAGTACCAGCCGGTTGGGCAACCCGGTCAGACTGTCCTGATGGGCAAGCCGGTCGGCGGCCAGCGCCCGACGCGAGACATTAGCCAGCCTGCGCAGCAGCTGTTCGTTCTTCTGTTTCAGGATCTCGTTCTCCCGGCGCAAGGCGGTCGCGCCGGCTTCACGACCGGGGTGCAGGCTGTCGCCAGCCGGTTTGGATCGTGTCGGAGCGGGAATCGACATCGGCCGGACTCCGGGCAGCGTACGCTACCTTAGCGGGCAGTCCGGCCGGCAGTCTGTGCGGTAGCGAACCCAGCGGCGCGCATCAGCGCTGTTTTTCGGCCTGGTCCGCACGCACATGCCGGCGCAGGGCACGGTCATAGGCATCGCCGAACAAGACTTCGAAACCGATGCGCAAATCGAGGCATCCGTGGCAGCGGTCGGCAGGTTCCGCGCCGTCCGCCCAGAAAATGCCGACACCGAACTCGAGGAACAGCCACTCGCGCCATTTCGAGCGGCGGTGCGTCGCCCGGAATCCATACAGGTCCGGTTGGGTACCGTCGGTTTCGCCGCGGATCCGCAGGTCATAACGCATGGCCCGGCGATAATCGATGGCCTGGTAGAGCGCGAGCCGCGAGCGCCAGCGCGCCCCTTCCGTTTCCTCCGAGATCCGGACCGAATTCCCCCAGCGCAACAGGTAGTCGCGGCCCAGTACCCGATCGAAATCAGCCGCCTGGGTGAACCCCAGACCTTCGTCGTTCTCCCAGAATACGGTGCTGCGCAAGGTCAGCAGCACGTCGTCCTTCAGGTAGTAGTAACGCCGATAGCGCCCGTTGACGTAAGGATTGAGCGGCGACTGGAGTTGCATGCCGGCGCCCAGGTCGAACCGGCTGTCGCGGCCACGATGCATGCGATAGCCGAGGCCGGCGAACCAGTCCGCCGGCTCATCGTCGGTGAACGAAGCCCCGAATGAACCTACCCCGAACAGCTCGTCGGCCACAAACTCGTCACGGCTCGCGCGACCGAGCGTCGCGCTGAAGCGCTCGGAGAGCGCCGGCAGCGTCACGCTCGCGCGAAACCGCACATCGGTGTCGATCCCGTCCAGCTCGTTCCAGCCGAGCCCGAATCCCGCGCGACCGTTGCTGTCGTCCTCCATCTCCGCGTACTCGTGCTCGCCGCCGAACATGCGGTCGACGAACCGCGCGGTGCTGCACACGCTGCGCTGCAGCCCCGCACGCATGGATTCAAGC
>JALYJS010000005.1 GCA_030799345.1 Pseudomonadota bacterium
ATCCAGCGCTGCGTCCAGCAACACCGGCGCGTGTTCCAGGCCGCCCGGCTCCAGTGCGGGTGCGCCGCTCACGGCGCGCCACTCACAATGACAACGAACCCAGTTCAGCCGACAGTGAAGCAGCGGAATCGTCGCTGTTCAGCCACTGCTCACGCCGCTCTTCCCAGCGAGCTTCGTCCCACAATTCGAAGCGATTGCCCTGGCCGATCAGCATCGCGTTGCGGTCGAGATGCGCGAACTCGCGCAACTTCGGCGGCAGCAGCAACCGGCCATGCCCATCGAGCTCGACGTCGGTTGCGTAACCGACCATCAGCCGCTGCAGGCGGCGCGCGTGTTCATTCAGCGTCGGCAGCCGCATGACCTTGCGTTCGATTTCTTCCCAGTCGGCGAGCGGGTAGATCAGCAGGCACTGATCGCGGTCGATGGTGATCACGAGCCCGGCTGTGCCGCGCTCGGACAGACGCTCGCGATAGCGGGTTGGCATGACCATCCTGCCCTTCGCGTCGAGGGTGACCTTCGTTGCGCCGCGGAACATGAATTAAAACGGGGTCTTACCCCATTTCCTCCCACTTTCTCCCACTTGCTGCCACTATAGGCAGCCAGTGCGGGTGGGTCAACGGTGCGGATGAAAAAAATTTGTGACCTGTCAATCACTTAGCGGCGATGGCGAAAGCCCATTCTGAGGGCCGCCGGGACACGGAAATCAGGTACTTACGGCGCGCTCTTACAGCGCCTTATGAGGAAACCCCGTTTCCGGTGCATTCTGGTGTCAAAAAAGGGAGCCGGCCGATAAGCCGGGTTCTGTCGTGGGCAACCATTCCTCTGGGATACACGTCGCCGTGCACCTCAAGCGGCCTACCCGGAAACGCGCGCGGGCCGCGCGCTGCGGCTTGCGCCGCGTGTTTCCCTATTTGGCCTTGCTCCCGGCGGGGTTTTCAGTGCCGTCGCCGTTACCGTCGACGCGGTGCGCTCTTACCGCACCTTTTCACCCTTGCCGTCGTGCTTGCGCACGCTTGGGCGGTGTATTTTCTGTTGCACTTTCCGTGGGCTCGCGCCCCCCAGGCGTTACCTGGCGCCGTGCCATGCGGAGCCCGGACTTTCCTCTGCCTTCTCGCGAAAACAGCGATTGCCTGGCCGACTCCCGCGACCAACATAGAGGGTCCGGATGCAGGTCTCAAGCGGTGTTTTCAGGCGGATTCTTTGCCAGTGCAAGCGCCCTCGCGTAGACGTCGTTGCGCCTCGCCCCGGTCAGTTCCGCCGTGGCTGCCGCTGCGGCCGATGCCGGCAGGAATTTCAGCAGCACCGCAATCGTTTCATCGATACCGGCCGCGTCGGGCGCGGTTTCCGGCGCACCCGCGACGATGATCACGCACTCGCCGCGACGCATGTCCGCATCGGCGGCTGCGCGCGCGGCGAGCTCGCCGAGCCCACCGCGATAGAAAGTCTCGAAGTGCTTGGTAACTTCGCGCGCGACGCAGGCGCCGCGCGACGCTCCGCAAGCGACAGCAAGATCCTGCAGGCAGTCGGCGATGCGATGCGGCGCCTCGTAGATCACGAGCGTGCGGGTTTCGGTCGCGAGCTCCGCCAGGCGGCGACGGCGCGCCATCGCGCGCGCGGGCAGGAAGCCTTCAAAGCAGAATCGTTCGGCCGGCACGCCGGCCGCGGACAGGGCGGCGATCGCTGCACAGGGGCCCGGGAGCGGCGACACGACGATTCCGGCATCGATTGCCGCGCGCACCAGCAGATATCCCGGATCGCTGACGAGCGGCGTGCCGGCGTCGCTGACCAGCGCGATGCTTTCTCCGGCCAGCAGGCGAGCGACGAGTTCGCCGGCGCGGGCACGCTCGTTATGTTCATGCAGCGAGACGAGCGGTCGCTCGAGGCCCAGTTCGCGCAGCAGGTGACCGCTGTGGCGCGTGTCCTCGGCGGCAACCACACCGGTACCGGCGAGAATTTCGCGGGTTCGCGCCGATATGTCGCCCATATTGCCGATCGGCGTTGCGACGACGTAAAGCACGCCTGCCTGCGCCACTATAATGTCCCTCCCCGACCGCACCTGTGACTAATGCTAAGGTGCGGCGGGGTGATCCTCGCCAAGGGCCGCCGCCGATGCAAGCGAATGTCCTGAATGCCTTCCGCAAAACCGTCATCGGCCTCATCGCCGTGCTCACCGCGGCCTGTCAGCTCCCCGGGCTCGACCGCGTGGGTAGCTCCGAAGCGGCGACCGATCGGGCCCAGCGCCAGTCGCGCGAAGGCGACTTCGCAGCCGCGGCCCGGACTTACGAGGCCGCCGCCCGCGCCGCGCCGGCCGCGGAAGCCAACACGCTCTGGCTCGCCGCCGCCGGCGAATGGATATCAGGCGGCGATCTCGCCGCTGCGCAGAATGCGATCAGTATGCTGGCGCCGCCGGTATCGACAGCAGAGTCCCGCGAGAAACTGCGGCTCGAGGCGGAGATGGCGCTTGCCCGCGGCGATGCGGCCCGCGCGCTCGCGCTGCTCCGGGACATCCCGCCGGACGGCAATGCCGATGTGCTCGCGACGCGCGCCCGCATCCAGTTCGGCGCAAAGCGCGTGGCGGAAGCCGTGCGCAGCCTGATCGAGCGCGAACGCCTGCTGACGAATGCCAGGGACCGCGAGGCCAACCAGCGCATGATCGTCGACGGCATCGGCATCGCGCTCGATCGCGGTGCAGATGCCACGGCGCCCGCCGGCGCGGATGCCGTGCTGACGGGCTGGCTCGAACTCGGCCGTATCATCTCCGATGCAAGTGCGGGCGCCCTCGGCGCGCCGCGGCGCCTGCAAGGCTGGCGCGAGCGCTTTCCGACGCATCCTGCGAACGAGTCCCTGTGGCGCGGCCTGGTCGAGCGGCCGGCGGTCGCGGGCGACCTGCCGCAGCAGATCGCGCTGCTATTGCCGTTATCGGGCCGGGCAGAAGCGGCCGGTGTCGCGGTGCGCGACGGTTTTGTGGCGGCGTACTACGACTATGGCAGCGCCGACCGGCCGCGGCTTCGCATCTACGATGTATCGGCGCGCGACGCCCCATCCAGTTACCTTCAGGCGCTCACGGATGGCTGCGATTTCGTGGTCGGTCCGCTGACCCGCGAAGAGGTGGCGGCACTCGCGACCGTCGCCGATGGCCGCGCGACGACACTCGCCCTGAACTTCCTGCCGGATGGCGTGCAGGTTCCGGACCGCTTTTACCAGTTCGCGCTGTCGCCGGAAGACGAAGCCCGTCTGGCAGCGCGGCGCATCGTCGCAGACGGCCGCATGAGCGGCGTGACGCTATCTCCGCAGTCCGACTGGGGCCGACGCGTGCAGGCGGCATTTGCCGACGAGTTCAGCGCGGCCGGCGGCCGGCTCGTCGACCAGGCCGACTATCCGCCCTCCACGGCCGATTTCAACGACCTGCTCCGGCGCCTTTTGCGGACCACCGGCCAGCGCGGCAGCGTGCCGCGCTCCGACGCGCAATTCATCTTCGTCGCCGCACAACCGGTGCACGGCAGGCTGATCCGGTCGCAACTCCGGTTCAATTACGCGGGCGCGCTGCCGATGTATGCGACCTCGGACGTGTTCGACGGCGCGAGTCAGGGCAACTTCGATTTGGACGGCGTGATCTTTCCCGACATGCCGTGGATGCTCGACCCGCACGGCCCGTCGGCGGCGGCCCGCGAAGCCGCGGCACGGGCCTGGCCCGGGCGTTCCAATGCGCTCGGGCGCCTGCATGCCTTCGGCTATGACGCATTCCGCCTGATCGGCGAACTGCGGCGCCTGCGCGGAAACGGCAGCACGCCGCTGCCCGGCGTGACCGGCCGGCTCGCAGTCGATCCGGACGGCCGCGTGCGCCGGGAACTCGACTGGGCGCAGGTCGTCCAGGGCAAGCCTGTCCCTCAGCCCTGATCGTGACCGGAGCGGCGCATCTCGCTATCGGGCGCGCAGCAGAGAGCGCTGCGGCCCGGATGCTGGAGCACGCCGGTTACCGGATCCTGCAGCACAATTTCCGCGCCAAAGGCGGCGAGCTCGACGTCGTTGCAATGGACGGCGAGGCACTGGCGATCGTCGAAGTGCGTTATCGCGCGAGCGACCAGTTCGGTGGCGGTGCTGCGAGCATCACGGTCGGCAAACGCCGGCGAATCGTCAGCGCTGCGCGCGCCCTGCTCGCGACGCAGCCACTGCTCGCCCGCCTGCCCGCGCGCTTCGATGTCGTCGAAGTCACGGGCCCGGCCGATGCTCTCGCCTGCCACCTGATCCGCGGCGCCTTCAGCCTGTAAGGCCGCGGGCTACTTGACTACGCGGAGCTTGGGGCGGCTGTCGGCGTCGTCCGTGCCCGGCGCCGGTGGCGGCGGTTCGTTGTCGTCCTGGAACAGCATGCCCTGCCCCGTCTCCCGCGCGTAGATTCCGAGCACCGCCGCGACCGGCACGCGAACCTGTTGCGGCACGCCGCCGAAGCGGGCATTGAACTCGATCCAGTCATTCCCGAGCTTGAGTCCCTGGGTCGCCTGCCAGCTCACGTTCAGGGTGATGCGCCCGTCCCGTACGTAGGCCTTCGGGAGTTCGGCGCCGGCGATGCCGGCATCGACGACGAGATGCGGGGTCTGGTTGTTGGCGGTCATCCACTCGTGCATCGCACGGACCAGATAGGGCCGACGCGACGTCTGCTGAGCGGCCATGGACTACGTCTTCATGCCCGGACCCGGCGCCTCACTTCACGTCCTTCCAGTATTCCTTTTTCAGGAGGTAGGCGAAACCCGTGAACATCAGCAGGAACAGGATCACCCAGACACCGAGCGCCTTGCGCTCGGCCTTGGCGGGCTCGGAAACGTACTCGAGGAACGCGACCGTGTCGCGGACGAAGCCGTCGAATTCCACCGACGTCATGCTGCCTGCTGCCGCACGCTCGAGTGCGACCAGGTGCTGGACCTGCTCGCCGTCCGGACCCGCCCTCATCTCGAACTGCGGTCGCTGCGGCCCCTGCAGCGCCGCCAGCACATTCGGCATGGCGGTCTGCGGCAGCACCGCATTGTTGGCGCCGGCGGGCCGTGATTCGTCCTCGTAGAAGGACTTCAGGAAAGTGTAGACATAGTCGACGCCGCGGCTGCGGGCAATCAGCGACAGGTCCGGCGGCGCGTTGCCGAACCATTCGCGCGCCTTGTCGTCGGGCATCGCGGACAGCATCGGATCGTAGACCCGCGTACCCGTGAACATCAGGTTGTCGCGCAGCTCGTCCTCGGTCAGCGCGAGGTCCTCCGCCAGCTGGCTGTAGCGCATGTACTTCGCACCGTGGCAGCCGAGGCAATAATTGACGTAATTGCGCGCGCCGCGCTGAAGCGAGTACAGGCTGCCGACGTCGGTCCGGGCATCCTGCAATGGCCAGCCGGCCGTCGCCGCCTGCGCGAGCGACGCGGCGACCAGCGCGAGCGCCGCGACCACGAACCGCAGCCGCCTCACGATGTCACCCGGGCGGGCTCGGGCCGGTAGCGGTCGATGCGCGAGTACCAGGGCATCAGCAGGAAAAACAGGAAATAGTAGATCGTGCCGACCACCGACAGGGTCTTGAACGGCTCCGCGGCTGGCATCAGGCCGCAATAGCCCAGCATGATGAAGTTCGCGGCGAACAGCATCAACGCAACCTTGTAGATCGGCCCGCGATAGCGGATCGACCGGACCGGCGAGCGGTCGAGCCAGGGCATGAAAAAAAGCAGCACGATCGCGCCGAACATGACGAGCACGCCCCAGACCTGCGTCCCGGCGAATGCGGGCACGGCGCGCAACATCGCGTAGTACGGCGTGAAGTACCACACCGGCGCGATGTGCTCGGGAGTCAGCAGTGCATTCGCCGGCTCGAAGTTCGGTGCTTCCAGGAACAGCCCGCCCATTTCCGGGGCGAAGAACACCACGGCGGCGAACAGCACGAGAAACACGCCGAGGCCATAGAGATCCTTGACCGTGTAATAAGGATGGAACGGAATCCCGTCCAGCGGAATTCCATCCGCTCCCTGGGCCTTCTTGATCTCGATGCCATCCGGGTTGTTGGAACCCACTTCGTGCAGCGCCAGGATGTGCGCGATGACGAGGAAGATCAGCACCAGCGGCAAGGCAACCACGTGCAGCGCAAAGAAGCGATTCAGCGTGATGTCCGAGATGAAATAGTCGCCCCGGATCCATTCGACCAGTGCATCACCGATCAACGGGAAGGATCCGAACAACGAGACAATCACCTGCGCGCCCCAGTAGGACATGTTGCCCCAGGGCAGCAGGTAGCCCATAAAGGCCTCCGCCATCAGTGCGAGGTAAATCAGCATGCCGAAAATCCACAAC
>JALYJS010000039.1 GCA_030799345.1 Pseudomonadota bacterium
GGATGCGCCGCTCGTGCGTGTCGTTTGCGAAGGCGTTGATCAGCGATACCGTCAGCGCCTCGATCTTCGCGCTCTTCAGCTTCACAAGCGCCTCGCGCAACGCCGCCTCGTCGAGCGCGCGCACGATCTCGCCGCGCGCATCGACACGCTCGTCCGCCTCGATCGTGAGCGCGAGCGGCGCCATCGGCAGCGACTTGTTGTAGATGACCCAGCCGCCGAGGCCGCCCGGCACATAGGAGCGCGCGATCTGCAGCACCTGGCGATAGCCTTTGGTCGTGACCAGGCCGACTTTCGCGCCGGAACTCGTCAGCACGGTGTTGGTGGCGACCGTCGTGCCGTGCATCACGTGCTCGATCGCGGTTGCGGCGATACCGGCCTGTTTGCAGATGCGGTCGAGCCCGCGCAGCACACCGACCGACTGGTCTTTCGGCGTGCTCGGCACTTTCGCGCTCCAGGTGCGGCCGCTCTTCTCGTCGACCAGCAGCAGGTCGGTGAACGTGCCGCCGACGTCGATGCCGAGTCTGTAGCTCACGTCATCTCCTTCACCGCCGGGAAGCTTCCGGCCTTGCTCAACAATCCCGGCACTTTGCGCCCGAGCTGTTCTTCGAGCCAGCGCGCCGTCGCCATCGTGCGCTCCAGGTCGACGCCGGTTTCGATGCCCGCGCGCGACAACATGTACAGGAGATCCTCAGTCGGTATGTTACCCGTGGCCGCGGGCGCGAACGGGCAGCCGCCGATGCCGCCGATGCTCGCATCGAGTACGTCCACGCCGGCTTCTACCGCCGCCCACGCGTTGGCGATGCCGGTGTTGCGCGTGTTGTGGAAATGGCAGCGTAACTTCATGTCAGGCAATACTTTCTGCAGGCGTTCCAGCAAGTCGGTCACCTGGCTCGGCGCAGCCACGCCGATCGAGTCCGCGATCGCGATCTCGACGGGCTCGCCTTCGGCAAGCGTCTGCGCGAGCGCGACGATCTTTTCCGGCGCGACTTCGCCCTCGAACGGGCAGCCGAAGGCGGCCGAGATCGTCACCTGGGCGGGCAGACCCGCCGCGCGTGCCGCGCGCGCGATATCGAGCCAGGCAGCCACCGATTCTTCCGTGGTGGCGCCCTGGTTTTTCATGTTGAAGGAGTCGGTCGCGACGACGACCATGCCGATCTCGCCGCAGCCCGAGGCGAGTGCGCGATCAAAGCCGCGGCGGTTCAGCACGAGTCCGATGTAGCGCACGTCGGGGAAGCGCGGCAGCGATTGCACCAGCACGTCGGCATCCGCCATCTGCGGCACACGGCGCGGATTGACGAAGCTCGCGACCTCGATGCGCCGCAGCCCGCAGTCGACGATGCGCTCGATGAACTCGCGCCGCGTGGCAATGGACAGGACCCCGGGTTCGTTCTGCAGCCCGTCACGCGGGCCCACTTCGACTATTTCAATCCTGCGAGGGCATAGGGTCACAGCGGAATTGTATACATGCAAGGCCACCCGGCCTAGCTTTCCGGCATCAGTTGACGGTCGACGGGCTGGAATTGTATACACAAGCCATGGGAGTGCCGGGTTTTCACCACGGGCCGCTGACCGACCTGCGTGTGCTGGAACTCGGCACCCTGCTGGCCGGCCCGTTCTGCGGCCAGCTCATGGGCGACCTCGGCGCCGAAGTCATCAAGATCGAGCCGCCAGGCCAGGGCGACCCGATGCGGGTCTGGGGCCGGCAGAAGGCGGGCGAGCCTTCGTTGTGGTGGCCGGTGATCGGACGCAACAAGAAAGCGGTCACGCTCGACCTGCGGCAGCGCGAGGGACAGGAGCTACTGCTCGAGCTCGCCGCGAAAGCGGACTTCCTGCTCGAAAACTTCCGTCCGGGCACTCTCGAGAAATGGCATCTCGGCTGGGAGCAGCTCCATGCCGTCAATCCGCGGCTCATCATGATCCGCGTGTCCGGCTTCGGACAGACGGGTCCCTATGCGGGGCGCGCCGGATTCGGTGCAGTCGGCGAGGCGATGGGTGGATTGCGCTACGTCGTCGGCGATCCGGCGTCGCCGCCATCCCGCGTCGGCATTTCGATCGGCGATTCGCTGGCCGCCACTTTCGCCTGCATCGGCGCGCTCTCGGCGCTGCACCAGCGTGAACGCACCGGCAGCGGGCAGGTCGTGGACTCCGCAATCTACGAGGCCGTACTCGGCATGATGGAATCGCTGATCACCGATTACGACCAGACCGGCTACATCCGCGAGCGCACCGGCGCGATCCTGCCGAACGTCGCGCCATCGAACGTCTATCCGGCGAGCGACGGCATGGTGCTGATCGCGGCCAATCAGGACACAGTGTTCCGGCGCCTGTGCGCGGCGATGGAGCAGGCCCCGCTCGCGGACGATGCGCGCTATGCCAATCACCAGTCGCGCGGTGCGCACCAGCAGGAACTGGACGAACTTATCGCGCGCTGGACCGCGAGCCGGACGATCGCTGCGGTGCTTACCGCGATGGAGCAGTATGGCGTGCCGGCTGGGCAGATCTACCGCGCGCCGGAGATGCTCGA
>JALYJS010000055.1 GCA_030799345.1 Pseudomonadota bacterium
CGCCTGCCCTCAGGGCAGGCGCACCTCGCTTTGCCCCGCGATCTTTGCCGGGCGCCAGTTCGCAATCGCCCAGTCCCAGACCTCCGCTACGCGCCCGTACGCCAGCGGCGCCGGCGGGTCCTGTCGCAGCCAGTTCAGAACACTCCATAACTGGCGAGCAGCCTGGGCCGGGTCTAGCGGCACCGATCGACGAGACTTCGCGAGCTTACGGCCGTCCGGCTCCGTCAGCAGCGGCAGGTGCGCGTAGGCGGGCGTACGGAAGCCGAGGGCACGCTGCAGCAGAATCTGACGCGGCGTGCTGGACAGCAGGTCCGCACCGCGCACGACCTCGCTGATCCCCTGCAGCGCGTCGTCCACGACGACGGCCAGATGGTAGGCGAAATAGCCGTCCCGACGCCGGATCACGAAATCGCCTGCGTCCCGGCGACAATCTTCGCTTACCGAACCCTGCAGCATGTCTTCGAACCGCACAGGCGGCTCGGCATCGGCAATCCGGTAACGGAAGGCGTGTTCGCTCGCGCCCGCTGCCGGATCGTCCCGACACGTACCTGGGTAGACCGGCTCAGCACCGGCTTCCGCAAACGACGCTGTGAGAAGAGCCCGGCTGCATCGGCAGGGGTAACAACGGCCGGCATCGACTAACCGGGCGAGCGCCGCCTGATAAAGATCGCTTCTACGGGACTGGAAATCGACAGTTCCATCCCACTCGAAACCAAAATCTTCGAGTACCTGCAGGAATTCGTCGGCCTGGCCGGCTTTGCACCGGTCGCGGTCGAGGTCCTCGATGCGCACCAGCCATGTGCCACCCTGACTGCGCGCGCTCAGGTAGCTACCGACGGCCGCGAGCAGCGAGCCGAGGTGCAGCGGTCCGGAGGGAGTCGGGGCGAAGCGGCCGCAGGGCCGCGCCTCAGCGGTACCAGTCGTCGCGGTCTCCGTACTGCTTCTCGCGCCGTTCCCGGCGCTCCTGCGCTTCGATGCAGAGCGTGGCCACCGGCCGCGCCTCGAGCCGCTTGACGCCGATGGGTTCGCCGGTTTCTACGCAGTAACCGTAGCTGCCGTCGCCGATACGGCTCAGTGCCTCTTCGATCTTGCGGATCAGCTTGCGCTCGCGATCCCGCGTACGCAGCTCGAGGGCAAACTCGGACTCCAGAGTCGCGCGGTCGTTGGGATCGGGCGGATTGGCCGCTTCGTCCTTCATATGCGTCATCGTGCGGTCGACTTCTTCCATCAGGTCGCGCTTCCAGTTACTCAGGATCAAGCGGAAGTGCTCGAGCTGATCCCGGCCCATGTACTCCTCGCCCTTGCGCTCGCGGTACGGGCGTACGTTGCGCGGTCCAAGCAACAGGTTGTGGTTGCCGGCGCCATCGTCATCGTCGTCGTTGTTGAACATCTGGCGACGGGTCACCCGCGGCGCGATGGACGACAGGACCGGACGCGGATCGGGCGCCGTCGGTGCCGGGCCGGCCGACTTCGACTTGACGATGATGGGTTCGCGCACTGCCGAATCCGGCTTGAGCGACTTTGCGGCTTTTGCCGGCGCTTTGGAGATCGCGGCGGCACGCGCCGTCGACCGGGGACTGGACTTGCCTGGCTTTGCAACCCTGGGGCGAACGGCAGCCGGCTTCGCTTTGCGCGGCGCGGATTTTACGGTCTTTCGGGCGGCGGGCACCTTGCGCGCGGCAGCCCGGGTGGCGGGTTTTCTGGTTCTGGAAGTCTTCTTGCCTGGCATCAAGTTCTCCGCTGCCCGTTTAATCGAGCGCCGGATTATAGCCCCGGTTCCGGTGCGGTCCAGTGTTGTCGATAGCCCTGGAGTGGGTGGCCCCGAGTCAGGGCAGCAGTGCAGGCGGGCGGGCGGTCCAGCCGGGTTTGCAGTGCTGGGCAACGATGCTCGTATAGATGCCGCCGCGAACGTTGAATTGCGCCGTCAGGCGCAGGAAACGGGGTTGCAGCGCTGCACAGAGCCGGTCTGCAATCTCATTCGTAACCGCCTCGTGGAAGGCGCCGCGATCGCGAAAAGACCAGATATAGGCCTTCAGCGACTTGAGCTCGAGGCAGCGCTGGTCCGGGACGTATTCGAGGTCCATTACCGCAAAATCAGGCTGCCCGGTGAGCGGACAGAGACAGGTGAATTCCGGCAGGCGCATGCGGATCGTGTAGTCACGTTCCGCCTGCGGATTGGGAAACGTTTCGATGTCGCCGGATGGCGTCAGTGGACACATGCAGGAATCCCGGTCGTACTCAAGCGCGGGCGGTTAATTTACACTAGCTGGAATGCGCCTCGCCAGGATCAAACTCGCCGGTTTCAAGTCTTTCGTCGATCCGACAACGGTTACTTTTCCCGGCAATCTGACGGGTGTCGTGGGTCCGAACGGCTGCGGCAAGTCGAACATCATCGATGCCGTGCGCTGGGTCATGGGCGAAATCTCCGCAAAGCACCTGCGTGGCGACTCGATGACGGACGTCATCTTCAACGGTTCGCGCGGCCGCAAGCCGATCGGGAGCGGGTCGGTCGAGCTCGTCTTCGACAACGGCGACGGCAAGATTGCCGGCCCTTACGCCGGGTACGCGGAGGTATCGCTGAAGCGCGTCGTATCCCGTGACGGTATTTCCACTTATTACATCAATGGATCGAAATGCCGCCGTAAGGACATCACGCACCTGTTCCTCGGAACCGGCCTGGGTTCCCGCAGCTACGCGATCATCGAGCAGGGGATGATTTCGCGCCTTATCGAGGCGCGCGCGGAGGACATGCGATCATTTGTCGAGGAAGCCGCAGGCATATCGCGCTATAAGGATCGACGCCGGGAAACCGAGAACCGGATGGCGCACACGCGCGAGAACCTCGACCGGTTGAACGATCTGCGCGAGGAAGTGGACAAGCAGATCCGGCATCTCCAGCGCCAGGCAGGCATTGCGCGCCGCTACCAGGAACACAAAAATCGGCAGCGCCAGCTGCAGGCGGAACTGCTGGCATTGCGAATCCGGGACCTCGACGGGGATATCGTTTCGCGCCAGTCACTATCGACGCAGCGGGAAACGGAGACCCAGGCAGCGATCGCCGGATTGCGGAGCGCGGAAGCAGCGGTTGAGCGTGCGCGGGCGATGCACACGGAATGCTCGGACGCACTGGCCATCGTCCAGGAGCGTTATTACCAGGCCGGTGCAGACACGACCCGGACCGAACAGGCACTGCAGCACGCGCGCGAACTGCGCCAGCGCCAGCGTCAGGATCTCGAGCGCGTCACCCGCGAGCACGACGAGTCCCGCATCCTGGTCGGGCGCGACCAGGAACAGATCCGTGAGCTGTCGGAATCCCTTGCTGGCGCAGAACCGGAATTGGCCGCGGCGCGGGCAACCGAAAGCAATGCTCGAGCCGCGCTCGCTGAAGCTGAAGCCGCGATGGCGGACTGGCAACAGCGCTGGGAGAACTTCAGCCGTGACGCTGCGGATGCAACCCATCAGGCGCAGGTCGAACGGGCCCGTATCGAGCAGATCGATGCGGCACTGGCTCGGCTCGTCGCCCAGCGTGCACGATTGCTGGAAGAACAGGCGCAGTTGCAGCAAAGCGTTGCCGGCGCGCGCCCGGACGAGTTCGCGACCGCCGAAAAGCAGGCCCGCGAGCGGGGAGCGGCCGCTCAGCTGGACCTGGACCGGACGCTCGAATCGTTGCAGACGGTCCGAGACAGCGAGAAGAACGCTTCCGCAGCACTCGATTCTGCAAAGGCTGCGCTGCAGGTTGTGCAGGGCGAACTGATCACCGTGGAGGCCGTCCAGAAGGCGGCTCTCGGCCTGGCACAGGAGGGAGTGGCCGACTGGCTCGCGCGCCAGCGTCTGGATCGCCTTCCGAGGCTGGCCCAGCAGCTCGACGTCGCCCGCGGATGGGAACGGGCCGTCGAAACAGCACTTGGCAGTTATCTCGAAGCGGTGTGCGTCGATGCGCTGGATGCCGTGGCTAATGCCGCGGACGAACTCGAAGGCGGCCAGTTGACGATCGCGGAAGCGGCCAAATCCACCGGCGTCAAGGCGCCCGCCGATTCGCTGCTCGCACACGTGTCCGGGCCCGCAGTCGTCGCCGACCTGCTCGCGGGCATCATCGCCGTGGAGTCGGTCGCCGACGCGCTGACGCGGCGTCGGTCACTGCACCCCGGCCAGTCCATCATTACGCGCGCCGGCCTCTGGTTCGGCCGCGGATGGATGCGCATCGCACGCAGCGAAGCCGGCCATGCCGGCGTGATCGCGCGCGAGCAGGATTTGCGCCGGTTGAAGGCAGCCGTTGCGAAGCGAGAGGCCAATGTGGCGGAACTCGATCGCTCGCTGTCGCAAGCGCGTACGACCATTGTGGACCTCGACCGCCGGCGCGACGAGCTTCATGCGACTGTCAATCGGCTGCATCACGACTTCGTCAATGTTCGTGGTGCGCACGAGTCGATTCGCCTGCGTACGCAGCAGATCGCGGAGCGAATCGCCCGAATCGGCGAAGAGCTGGATCGGGCTAGCGGCACGATTGAGCGGGATGAGGCGGAGCTTGGTGGGTCGCGGCAAGCACTTGAAACAGCGCAGACGCGATCCGGTGCGCTGGAGCAGCAACGACCGGAGCTGGAAGCAGAGCGCGAGGGCCTGCGTGCGCGACTGGCGGCCGCGCGTGACAAGAGCGCGTCCGACGTCGCCGCAGCGCAGCAGGTCGCCATTCGCGTCGAATCCCAGCGTTCAACGCTTCTGACCCTGGGAACCACACTTGCACGCGCGAGCGGACAATCGAGCCTTCTGGAAACCCGGCGGGCGGACCTGATGCAGCAGTTGTCGGAGGGAGAAGCGCCATATGGCGATCTCGAGCGGCAGCTACAGCAGTTCCTCGCGCAGCGCCTGGCAGTCGAAGCCGAGCTGTGGGACGCCAGACAGAAGGTGGAGCAAGCCGATGCGAAGGTCCGCGAACTGGATATCGCGCGCCAGGCTTCGGAAACGCAAGTGGAATCGGCGCGAGCGGCATTTGCCGAGATCAACCTGGGGATGAAGGAAGCCCACGTGCGCCGGGAATCGCTCGTGGAACAGTTCGGCGCCACGACATTCGACCTGGCACAGGTGACCGGCGCCCTGCCGATCGATTCGTCGGTCGCGTCCTGGGACCAGCAATTGACCGAAATAAGTGAGCGGATTGAGCGGCTCGGCGCCGTCAACCTGGCGTCGATCGACGAATTGAAGGAACAGTCCGAGCGAAAGGAGTATCTGGACCGTCAGTATGCCGACCTGTCCGATGCGCTGAATACGCTCGACCAGGCGATCCGCAAGATCGATCGCGAAACACGCGCCCGGTTCCAGGATACGTTCGATCGCATCAATAACGGCCTCAAGGACAAGTTCCCGCGCCTGTTCGGCGGTGGCGCGGCCTATCTCGAATTGGTCGGCGACGATTTGCTGAGTGCGGGCGTCGCGGTAATGGCGCGTCCGCCCGGCAAGCGCAACAGTACGATCAGCCAGCTTTCCGGCGGTGAGAAGGCGTTGACCGCCGTTGCGCTCGTCTTTTCGATCTTCGAGCTCAACCCCGCGCCGTTCTGCCTGCTGGACGAAGTCGACGCGCCGCTCGACGACAATAATGTCGGGCGCTTCTGCGACATCGTCCGGGATATGTCGGAGCGCGTGCAATTCGTTTTCATCACGCACAACAAGAGCACGATGGAACTGGCAAGTCACCTGATCGGGGTGACGATGGGCGAGCCTGGCGTGTCGCGACTCGTCGCGGTGGATGTGGACGAGGCCGTCCGGATGGCCGCGGTCGGCTAGGCCGGAGGCAAATCAGTGTCGCAGCTGCGGTGGATTCTGCTGGTTGCCGGACTGGCCCTGATCGTGGGGCTCTGGTGGTGGGAAACCCGCAAGGCACGTACCAGAGCGACGGATGAATCAGGCCAGCTCTGGCCGCGTGACCGCGCCGAGCCCATTGTGCAGGAGGAGGAACGTGCCGGGCACGAAGCCGGTGCGATGACCACTTCCTATGCACCGACGATTGACCGCGTGCGCACGCCGCGCCGTCCTCCGCTGATCGAGATCCCGGACGATCTCGAAGTCGATGTATCCGCATATGTCGGCAAGGACCGCCGTGGCGTCCCTGATGCCGGGATGATTTCCGTGCCGGTGATGGGCACTGATCCGGCCCGCGACAGTACGCTGCCGGACACCAGCGAGCCTGATGCCGCCGTCGACGAGGAGCCTGACGATTATCACCGCGCGCCATGGGTGCGCACACAGCCGCTCGAAAGGTCAGAAGTCGCGCCGGTATACGAGGAACCACCTCTCGCGGCACCACCGGATGATCCCATTGAACGGCATGCCCTGGAAGCATCTCAGCAGCGCATCGTCGCGTTGCGGCTGGTGGCTCCCGACGGAAATTGGAGCGGCGAGGCGCTGCGTGAGGCACTTGAGGCCGAGGGCCTGGTCCATGGCCGTTACTCGATCTTTCACCGCGAGCGAGAGGATGGCAAGACGCTGTTCTATGTCGCGAGCATGATGGAGCCGGGTTCGTTCGATCTCGCAAACATGGATACGCAGGCATTTCCCGGCGTATCGCTGTTTGGGGTCGTGCCCGGCCCGCTCGAAGCGCCGGCGATGTTCGACATGATGCTGAGTGTCGGCAGACATCTTGCAGAGCGCATGACGGGCCAGTTGCAGGACGAGCAGGGAAGTACCTTGACTGCGCAACGCATCCTCAATCTGCGCGAAGAACTGGTGCATTTCGAGCACCGCCACAAGCGGTTGCGCCGCGGCTGATGAGTCCCGCACCTGCAGCAATGCGCCAGCGCGCAATGCGGCTGCGCGCCGAAATCGATCGCCACAATTACCGGTACCACGTGCTGGACGATCCGGAAGTTCCGGATGCGGAATACGATCGGATGCTGCGCCAACTGCAAACGCTCGAGGAGAAGTATCCGGACCTGGTCGTCCCCGAGTCACCCACCCAGCGCGTCGGCGGCGCGCCGATAGCCGTGTTCGCCGAAGTCCGTCACCGCAAGCCGATGCTGTCGCTGGACAACGCGTTCTCGCGCGAAGAGGTTGTGGCATTCGATCGTCGCGTGCGCGAGCGGCTCGAGACCGACGGGGAGATCGACTACTGCTGCGAGCCAAAACTCGACGGTCTCGCCGTCAGCCTGACCTATCGGGACGGGAGGCTAGCCATCGCGGCTACGCGCGGTGACGGCACGGTTGGCGAGGACGTCACTCACAACATACGCACGATTAAAAGCGTTCCATTGCGCCTGACCGGCCGCTCTTTGCCCGAACTTCTCGAAGTTCGTGGCGAGGTGTTCATGTCGAAGGCGGGGTTTCAGGAGATGAATCGGCGGGCAGCTGAACAGGGCGAGAAAGCATTCGTCAATCCGCGCAATGCCGCGGCGGGCAGCCTGCGCCAGCTCGACCCGCGACTGACGGCAAAGCGTCCGCTTGAGATTTTCTTCTATGGCGCGGGATTGATCGAAGGTCAAGAACTGCCGGCGTGCCACAGCCTCGTGTTAGAGCAGCTACGCGCATGGGGATTGCGAACCTCGCCCGAGACATGCGTCGTCCGCGGGGTCGAGGCCCTGTTCCGGTACTACGAAGACATCGGGAAGCGACGCGCCAGTTTGCGATATCAGATCGACGGTGTGGTTTACAAGGTCGATTCGCGCGAGCATCAGGATGCACTGGGATTCGTTGCACGCGCACCGCGCTGGGCCGTCGCTCACAAGTTTCCAGCTGAGGAAGAGATGACGCTAGTGCGGGACATCGAATGGCAGGTCGGACGCACCGGCGCGTTGACACCTGTGGCGCGGCTCGAGCCGGTATTCGTCGGAGGCGCCACGGTCAGTAATGCGACATTGCACAACATTGATGAACTGCTGCGCAAAGATGTCCGTATCGGCGACACCGTCGTGCTGCGCCGCGCCGGCGACGTAATACCGGAAGTCGTTGGCGTCATCACGGAAAAGCGGCCGGCTGGAACATCACCGATCCAGCTTCCGAAGAAGTGCCCGATCTGCGGTTCCGATGTCGAGCGCCAGGAAGGAGAAGCGATTGCACGTTGTACCGGCACGCTCGTGTGTCCGGCACAACTCAAGGAAGCATTGAGACACTCGGCTTCGCGCCGGGCGCTGAACATTGATGGCCTCGGCAGCAAGTTGATTGAGCAGCTGGTCGACGCCAGCATGGTCAGCAACCCGGGTGATCTGTATCGATTGACTGCCACGGAGCTCGCCGGGCTCGAACGCATGGGGGAGAAATCAGCCGCCAAGCTTGTCGAGTCCCTGGAGCGGAGTAAGCAGACGACATTGGGGCGCTTTCTGTATGCGCTCGGCATTCGCGATGTCGGCGAGGCCACGGCGGACGCGCTCGCGAGTCATTTTCGAACGCTTGCCGCGATACAGGAGGCCAGCATCGAGGACATCGAAGAAGTACCGGACATCGGGCCAGTGACGGCCGCACATATACATGCATTCATGGCCGAACCGCGCAACCAGAAGGTTATTGCGACATTGGTGCGGCTGGGAGTGAATTGGCCGGAAACCGCCCTTACTGCCGTGGGCGACAACGCATTCAGCGGCAAGACGATCGTGCTCACCGGCAAACTATCGTCGTTGTCCCGGGACGATGCCGCTGAACGGGTCCGACAGCTGGGTGGGAAGGTAGCCGGGAGCGTGTCGAAGAATACGGACTACGTCGTGGCCGGCGAAGATGCCGGTTCAAAGTTGCGCAAAGCGAACGAACTCGGCATCAAGATCCTCGACGAGGGTGAGTTCCTTAAATTGGCAGGCCGTGAGAGCTGACTATGTAGCACTCCCGTCGGGCGAGGTGTCGCTGACTTCTTTATCTTCGTCAATGAACATCCGTACGGTGACCCCGGCTCGAGTTGTATCCGGCGATCCGGGTTTTTCGTGTTCCGAAATCCAGCCTTCGATATCTTCGAGGAAAGCCGCACCGCGCTGTTTCAGCAGTCGGCGGAAGAGCGGCAATGCCGCCCGGTCAAAAGAGGCGGAGACAACTTCGTCGTCGTATAGGCGCAAATCGACCGGTGCCGCAATGTTGTGCTCGAGTGTGTTGAAGAGATCGCGGGCGCTTTGTCCAAGCTGTTCCAGCGTTGCGGGATCGGCGCCACCCAGCGTGTAGCGGCGGGTGACGGCGCGCAACGCGCCATCCGGCAGCGCACGAACTGCTCCAACCTCTAGCAGTTCGTCGAGAATGATTCGCGGGTAGATGTCCCCGCTGAAATCATGAACGAGGGACGTGAAGGAGGGAGCAGGCCCCTCGAAATGCAATAGGCGCGGCCGCCCGTCTGCGTCCGTATAAGTTGGGCTTTCAAACCACCCTGACAGGACCCGTGCCAGGCGGTTACGCCGGTAATCCTTGTCGCGGGTGGCGCCAGGGCTGGCGTCGCTCCCCGAGTTGATTATTTCGCTGACGACGTGGCGGTGTAGTCCAGTAATTGTAGAAACGCGCGAGAAACTCAACGGTTTCCCCTGTTCTTGCAGGATATCGCGGGCAGCCTGAACAAAGGCAATATTGGCAATACGGGAAAAATCATAGGTCGACAGTCCGTGGCGAAGCATTATCCGGGCGAGAGGGCGGAGGAGGCGGAGGCAAGCTTGAGCCAAAAAATGCTTACGGTCGGGCAATTTGCGCCGCTCTATTGAAGTGTTTCTGTCGAGAACCGGAAGCAACCACAGCAAAGTGTACAACTGGGCGAACCACGGGATTGGCTAACACTTTGTGCTCAACATACTAGCTCGAGGATACGCGCATGAGAGATATGCATTCGAAGCACACTGACAACGGGTCGCCACCATCAAACGGGGCGGTTTCGGAATCAGCAAAGGTACTACTTCGACGTGTGTTTAGAGTTTTACGCGGATGCGGGATTAAGATGGACTCGCTTCGAGAAATGACAAGCGACGCCCTGCTAGCAGTGGAAAACGTTCCAGACTCCCATGCGAATAGAGTTACCGCGCGTCAAGCATTGATGTGCTGTGACGTAGTGCTTAAGTGGAGACGAGATCCACGGTTTCTAGATGGAAACGGATTGCCGGCCACCCTTTCGCTTACTGGTAAAAGCCCATCCTTTGCAGAATTGGTAGAGGCATCAGCGCCTGGTGAGGATTGGCAGCGACTGATGGAATCGATGATTGAACTCGGCGTTGTGCGGAGTACCGAGGATACGAGTACCGAATTGATAAGTGATTCCGTAGTTGCCTGTTCCGGACAAGACGGATCCACTGTTGCCAGTGAATGCGTGCTTGAGCACATCTGCGGATTCTTGGGGTCCGTCGAATACAATGTTTTTGACAAGCCA
>JALYJS010000078.1 GCA_030799345.1 Pseudomonadota bacterium
CCTCCGACCTGCGCGACAGCTGGTTCGCCGGATTCTCCGGCAGCCACCTGATCGTGGCCTGGGTGGGCCACGACGACAATGCGCCGACGGGTTTCACCGGCTCGCAGGCCGCATTACCCATCTGGGCCAATGCGATGAGTGAAATTGGCCAGCGCGCCTGGCAGAAGCCGATGCCCGCAACCCTCGAAGAGGCGCGGATCGATTACGCGACCGGCCTCATTCCCGATCCAGCCTGCGCAGGGGATCTCATTGCCGTCGCTGTACCGCGCGGTACGCAGCTCCAGCATGCCGACTCCTGTGATCCGGCACATTCCGAGTCGCTGGCGGAACGCCTGCGCAACTGGTGGCAGCGGGTGACAGACTGACCGGGCGACCGGCGCCAGTCAGCGCGCCAGGCAATCCGCACTCTTCCCGCCATTCTGCCGCAACATGCCGACGTAGTACCCGGCGTTGCGCAACACCGAATCGCGCTTCCTTCCATCGCCGCCGGTAAACGATGCGATGCCATCCGCCCAGGTCGTTGCGCAGGCATTTGCCTCCGCGTCCGTATTTACGCAGTCGATGAAGGCGCTGAACGCTTCGCGATACACGCCGACCTGCTGCGGCGTCATCGGTTCGCCGTGTCCCGGGACAGCGCGCCCGAACGGGGCCGAAAGCACCTCGTCGAGCGCGCTACGCCACTGCACGGGGCACGCGGTCTCGAAGAACGGTACCGGAAACGTCACGAGATCGCCGATGACCGCGACCCCGCTTGCGGGGTCAATGAGCCAGAGGTCCACATCGGTCACGGCGCGATCGGTGACGCGCACATCGAAAGCTTTTCCCGCGAGCTTCAATTCGCCGCTGCGCTCGATCACGACATCGGGTCGCAACGTATCCTTCTCCTGCATAGTCGCGATGAAGATCTCCACTTCTTCGCGTTGCACGTCGCCAAGCTCCGGATCGTCGAGCATGCCCCGCGCGGCTTCCAGGTTCCGCGCCAGGAATCCCCCCGCCGCCAGCACGCGATCCACGGCGCGGGTCGTATAGACGCGCGCACCCGGGTGCGCCGCCTTCAGCCGGCCGTTGCCGCTGGAGTGATCCAGATGCCAGTGCGTATTGACGATGGCAGCGATCGGCCGGTCGCGTGCCGAGGCGAATGCGAGGATCGCGTCGCTGTGCCAGTCGTGTCGCCCCGTATCAACCACGACGAGCCCCTCCGGCGCGTCGAAGATCACCGTATTGCCGTCCGGGCCGCGCTCCGGAAGGATGGCTCCGCGCAGCAAGTGGACGCCGGGGGCTATCAGTTCGGCCGATGGCGCAGGCGTCGCCAGCGCGCCGGCAGCAACGGGTGCGGCTTGCAAGTGTGACCCCGAACAGAGGATGACGATCGCGACGAATTTTTTCATGCGGCAATCTCGCACGGATCGTCCGGCTATTGGCTCGGTTTCACTCCTGTTCGCAAAGCCGCCTCGGCGGATTTCACCTCGATTGCGATCACCCGCCCGCCGCCCGCGATGGCCTCCCAGGAATGCGTACCGCCTTGCGGCAGCCAGAGCAGCTGATTCTGGCTGAAATCGTGCACGACCTTCTTGCCGTCCGGCAGAGTCAACAGCAATCGTATCCAGTCGAGGCTGATCAGCAGCGTCGGGGGATGCGAATGCATGGCGCTGTTACGGCCCTGCGACGTGCGGCCTTCGAAAACGCGCACGTGTGGATTCTCGAACAATACGTGATGCGTCCCGGGATCCGCGCGAGTCGAGTCGGTTTCATCGCGCTCTGCCACGGCAGGTGCCGCTCCCCCGCCCTGCGCGGACTTGACCTCGACGCCGATGGCGTGCAATTCCCCAGCCAAAAGCTCCCAGGAGTGCTGTGCATTCGGCACCCACATTGTCTGCCCGGGGTTCAGGTCGAAGATCGTTGTCTTGCCGTCCGGCGTGGTCATGCGGAAACGTGCCTGGCCGATGCTGACCAGCACCATCGGCGCGTGCGAATGCATGGGACTCTTAGTCCCTTTCGACGCACGGGCATCGAATGCCCGGAAGAACTCATTCTCCACGACGACCCGGTGGACGTCCGCATCGATGTCGATCGCATTGCCGGGCGCCTGTGCCTGGCTCGCGCTCGCCTGGGCCAGAGCCACTGCCAATATGAGCCACGGTAAATTCTTCATGGGATGTTCCTCCGGGTGCGAATCCTATTCCGGGCGCTGACCGGTGATCAACCTCGCGCCGCGTTCGAAGACGAGGTACGACCACAGCCATTGGGTCATGACGATGATGCGGTTGCGCAGATTGACCAGGAAATAAATGTGCGCTGCACCCCATAGCCACCAGGCGAGCCAGCCTTTCAGCTGAACGCGCTTGTAGGCGATGACTGCGGCCCTGCGGCCGATGGTCGCGAGCAGCCCGCGGTCGGCGTAGACG
>JALYJS010000349.1 GCA_030799345.1 Pseudomonadota bacterium
TGCCCGCAAATAATTGCTTGAATGGATTCTGTTTCGGCGGAGGCTGAGGCGGCGGCTGCATGTTGGGATCGGGCATCTGTGCGTTGACGGAAAACGCCACGCACGTCGCCAGGGCGACTGCGGCCACTGCAAAGCGGTTGAATCCCTTCCGGCTGCTGTTCACGGCTACTCTCCTCTTCCTCTTGCGTCAGTTCGCCGCCAGGGTTTGTTTCGCGACCGCCGCACCCTGGGCAAACGCCTGCAGGTTCTGCGGGCCGATTGCCGCCGGCCGGCTGCCGTCCACTCTCGGCGCGGGCCCGGACAACAGCATCGACCAGTAACCCTGCGCCTGCGAGGTGCCCTCCGAGGTCGCCATCAGTCGCTTGAAGTCGGCGTCAAAGTTCTGCGCCGTGGTGAGTCCCGTGAGCAACTTCGGCTCAGCCTCGGCGATCGCGATCTGCTGCTCGATCGCAGCCTGCAGGATGATCAATCCGACCGTGACGATGATCTGCGGGCCGGCACTCATCGCAGCGCCAGCCGCGGCGGACGCCGCCTTCGTCGCAGTCGCGATGCCGAACTTGGTCATCGTGATCCCCGCCTGCGTTGCCTGTGCCACGATCTGCTTCGTTATTTCGCGGACGGCAAACGGGAACAGCGCCTTGTAGACCGCTGCCGAGCTCATGGTCATGTAGATCGCCGTGTTCGCTGCAACCGCGGCGCCGAGGCCTCCCATGATCGACTCGGCCGTGATCAGTTCGAAGTCGGGCGGAACCTTGCCGATGTTCGTCATGACCATCAGCTGGGACTGCGCGTAGTGCTGCGTGCGATACGTTTCGCCGCCCTTCCACGCGCGATAGGCATCGAGCGCATTCTGCGCCATGAACTCCCGGTGTTTCCGGATATGGGCCTTCACGTCCTGGAGCAGGGCGAGCTCTTCGGGTGTCGCGCTCGCGGGAGTCGTGGACGCCGCCACGACGCGCGAGAACACCGCGAGCGCCAGAATCGGACTGTCCTGGGGTCGCGTCGCGATCTGGTCCCAGGTGGCCTGCGCGAAGTTCGCCGGCGCGTTGCCCGCCGCCTGGATGTCGCGGATGAGCGTATTGAGGGTCGTGCGCTCGTTGACCAGTTTGAGCGCAACGGCTTCGGCGCCGCTCAGGCCGAACAACCCCGGCTGGTTATAAGGTGCAGCTGCCCAGACGATATCCGGCGGAGTACAGGCCGTGGTGGCGTACACCGCACCCGTCGACCGCTTGTAGTTCGCGGGGCAGGTCCAGCAGGTGCCACCGATGGTTTTCGCGGTGACCGGCGAAGTCGAACCGGAATTGCGAGTGGCCAGTGCGCTCGCCACCGCGCTATTGCCGCTGCTGATCGGATCGAAGATCTCATGCGGCTCGCAGGTCATGCCGCGGGTGCGCGTCGCGCTCGCCCACTGGATGCCCGCCGCGCGCTCACACGCGGACGCGCCCGTGACCGGGTGGATCGAGCGATCGGTGCCAATCGGGCAGGTCCAGCAACCGCCGCCGAATGCTGGATTCTGCGTGCCCTGGACATACATGTCCCGGATTTCACCCGGGCCGCATTCCGCTTTCTTGACGAGCGTTGCCCGGGCGTGCGTCTCGCCCGCCATCTGGGCGCAGGCCTTCGCATCGGTGATGTGATAGGCAGTACGGCCGAAACCGCTCGGGCAGCTGTAGCAAGCGCCGCCGTTGTAGCCGTCCCAGAACGTGCCAGACGAACAATCGTGCGGCCAGACAGTGACCCGCCCCTTCGTGGCGTGGCTGAATTTTTCGTGAATCGGGATGTAGCAGGCATTCGTCGCATCAATGTGCGCCGCCGAGCGGTTGTAGCCAGCCGGGCAGCTGTAACACTCACCGCCGCGGATCGGATCGTAGAACGAACCGGCGGCGCAGAGCGGCGCCTGGAAGGTGGCTGCCTGGAAGCCGCCGGAGATGCTGGAATCCGGCTTCTGGCAAGCCTTGTAGTCATCCACCGCGTGGATGGAGCGCGTGAACCCTTCCGGACAGCTATAGCAGGCCGAGCGGCCGAGGTCGGGGAACGAGCCGGAAGGACAAGTGACATCCGAGTTACCGACGAGCTCGGCGGCGGACGGGTTGCACAGCGGCTTGCCCGGTACGCCGCAGGTCGCCTGTGACGTGCCGACGGCGCCAATCATGTTGGAGGTATCGATGCTGCCGGTGACGGTGAGGGGTGTCTGCGTCGTTCCTGGCAGCGTGGGGCTGCCGACCACCAATCCGCCTCCGCCCGAACCCGGAACGGCGACGGTGCTGCCGGTGCCACCGGTCGTGCCGGTAACGGGAATCGACGTGGTGCCCTGAAGCACAATCGTTCCGGCCGGTATGTTCAGGGGCGTGGGTGCCGCCTGCGCGACCGCCGCGGCCGAGCCGGTCTGCGCCTGGTAGATCTCGCCGCCCCTTTGAACGACCCACACGGCGCCACCCGGGCCGGCCGCGATCTGCGCGGCGTTACCGGTCTTGTTGACCCAGTTCGAGCCTTCGAAGCGATAGATGGCGGTGTCGGCACCGATCACCCAGGCAGAACCGTCGGCGCCAATACCCACATCGGTCGCCGTGCCCGGCTGCGTTACCCAAGTGCTGCCATTGAAGCGGAAGATGGCGTTCGCGTTGTTGACCACCCAGGCGTTGCCCTGCGGATCCACCGAGACGCGCACCGCCGAACCCGGGATCTTTACCCAGCTCGCGCCCCGGTCGGTCGAGCGATAAATGCCGAAGCCACCGGCTTCGACGTTGGTCCCGATCACCCAGACCGTGCCATTCGCGCCGATGCCGATATCGCGCGCGGCCTGGCCAGC
This sequence comes from Pseudomonadota bacterium, assembly GCA_030799345.1. Lineage (GTDB taxonomy): Bacteria > Pseudomonadota > Gammaproteobacteria > Steroidobacterales > Steroidobacteraceae > SCUD01. Next base: position 2,810 of record JALYJS010000349.1, read on the forward strand.
GACGGTCACCCATTGGCTGCCGTCATGGCGGAAGATCGTGTTCGAGTTGTTGACCACCCAGGCGTTGCCCTGCGGATCGACCGCGATGCGCTCCGCGCCGCCGGGAACATTCACCCAGGTGTTGTTCGTGCGCCGGTAGATGCCGTAACCGCCGCCCACCGCATTCGTGCCGATCGCCCATACCGAACCGTTGGCACCCACGCCGATGTCGCGCGCTCCGCCATCGGTCCGTACCCAGCTGACGGGACCCGCAGGGGCGGTTCCGGGCGGGCTGATGTTCAGGTTCTGATTCGGGATCACCACCGGGGTTGTCGCCGGCTGCGTGATGTTGATCGTCGGTGTCGGGATGACCGTCGCTGTCGGAATCGTGACCGAGCCTGTCGTCGGCGTGGCCGGCGGCGGGACGGCAATGGTCGTTGCCGTCAAGGTTGCCGGCGCGGGCGCGGGCGCGGGTGCCGCGACGGGTGCCGTCGGCGAGGCTACGGCAGCAGCCACGGCCAGGCCGGGAGCCAGCGGCGCGTTCGCCTGATAAATCTGATTGCCTTGATTGACGACCCACACGGCGCCGTGCGGGCCGGCCGCGATCTGCGCCGCGCCGCCCGGCTTCTTCGCCCAGTTGTTGTTTTCCCAACGGTAGATGCCGTTGTCGGTGCCGATCACCCAGGCTGCGCCGTCCGCGCCGATGCCCACATCGGTGGCGGCACCGGTGAGCTGGACCCACTTGCTGCCATCGAAGCGGAAGATGTTGTTGGTGTTGTTGACGACCCAGCCATTGCCCTGCGGATCCACCGACACACGCACCGCCGAACCCGGAATCTTTACCCAGCTCGCTCCCTTGTCGGTCGAGCGATGTATTGCGTACCCACCCGCTTCGGCGACGGTTCCAATCGCCCACACCGTGCCGTTCGCGCCGACGCCGATGTCACGTGCCGTCTGGCCGGACACCGTCACCCACTGGCTGCCATCGAAGCGGGAAATAGTATTGGTGTTGTTGACCACCCAGGCGTTGCCCTGGGGATCGACCGCGATGCGCTCGGCACCGCCGGGAACATTCACCCAGGTGTTGTTCGTGCGCCGGTAGATGCCGTAACCGCCGCCCACCGCATTGGTGCCGATCACCCACACGGAACCGTCCGCACCGACGCCCACGTCGCGCGCCGCGCCGTCGGTGAGCTGCCAGTTCTGGGCGTGGGCCGACTGCGCGCCGGCGAGGACAAGCAAAGCGAAGAGACCGGAGATGCCGGAGAGAGCGCGAACCATGATCACCCCCAAAGCGTTATGACTCGCAGGGACGCGATCAACGAAGCAACGCGATTCGCCCCCCTGCAATCGAACCGTCGTAGCCGCTTTTCTTATGACATTATTGGCCGGGAATCGTACTGGACGCCGGGCTGGCTGTACAGCGATGAAGCCCTGCGGCTAGCGTCCCCATCCCTTGAAAAAGCCGCCATCGGCGAAGTCCCACAACAGCGTGAGATGGCCGCGCCAGTCGTAAGGCTGGTCGCTGAGCGGCAGCTCGACGCCGAGGTTGAGCGCGACATGGCCGCCGCGGGTCAAGCCAATCCGCATCTGCGGCACGACCGTGAATTGCACGCGATCGCCGCCGTTGTCCTCGAACGGCGCCGTGGCCGTCGCCTCGATGGCCGGGAATACGCGCTGCGGCCAGTCCGACCAGGTGAAGTGCACGATGCCGGCGAGCTCCAGTTCGCCGGCGTCAATGTCGTCGAACGGCAAAACGGCGCGCGCACTGGCCTGCAGCGTGGAACGTGGCGATAACTCCTGCGCCCAGGCGAGGAACGGGATCAGCTCCTCGGAGGCATCCCCTTCGGTCGGCATCGCAAGCTTTGCACCGCCCGACAGCAGGTAGCCGCGCTCCAGGCTCCAGGTCAGCGCGTGCTTCCAGCCCACCTCGACCTCGGTCAGGCTGCCCTCTTCCTCGACCAGTTCCAGGATGCCCTGGCCGCGCCGGCCGAACCGCTTCTCGAACTCGAGGACATTACGCCAGACATCCTCGCCGTCCCGATCCTCATAGCGCGACTTCCAGACGATCTCGTCCTCGGGAAATGCTTTCTGCGTGCGGATCGGGAGCATCAGGTTCAGCTCGCCGGGCGGATAACGCTCCGATCCCGGCGCCAGGGTTTTGACATAAGCGACCATCGCTGCGGTTTCTTCATCCGTGAAAGCCGAACCCCAGGCCGGCATCTGCTCGGAGAGGCCGAGCGCATGGCCGCCATGCTTGACGACGAGTTCCCAGTCGAGCGCCGGCTCGCGGCTGTTGAACAGTGGGTCGGTGAAGTCCGCAGGCGGCGATTCGAGCGCCTGCACGACCGGATTGCCCGGATCCGGACTTCCTCCGCTGCCATGACAGGAGGCGCAGGTCGTTTCGAACAGCCGGCGCCCGGTTTCTATGTCGGAAGTGGCGCTCGCGGCGGCGCTCGCACACAGCAAAGTGACCGCCAAGAGTGAATTACGCAGGCAATGGATTGGCGTGAGCATCATGTCAGTCCAGTTTCTTCAGGTATTCGGCCGCGGTCGTGGCCTCCACGTTCGTGTCGGTGTGCTCGGCGATCAGCCGGCGGAAGTTGACGAAGAACTTCGCGCCCTGCGGGATGCCGAGCTTCTTGAACGCCGCGTCCAGTTTTTCGCTCTCCTCGTCCGTGTGATTCGCAGGCTGCAGGATCAGGAAATCCCATGAGGCTCCACCCTGATGCACGAACAGCTGCCGCGGCGGCAGACCCGCCTCCGCGTTCGCCCGGTCATAGAGCGCGATCTCGCGCAGGAACTCCGCATGCTTGCCTGGTGC
>JALYJS010000089.1 GCA_030799345.1 Pseudomonadota bacterium
GTGCAGACTGAGGGCGCGACCGGACCGCGCGAGGAGATCCTGGCGGCGCACCGCGAATTCCTCGACGATCCGGGCCTCGCGGCGGCAGCGGCCGCTTCGATCGGACGCGGCTGCAGCGCCGGCTACGCCTGGCGTAGCGCTATCCGTTCGAACACGAACGCCCTTCGCGATCTGGAGGATCCGCGGCTTGCGGAGCGCGTCGACGACCTGCTCGACCTCGAGTCGCAGGTGCTCGCGGCGCTCGCGGGCGATCCCCGGGATGCGTCCCGCACGCTTCCCGATCACGCCATCGTGCTTGCTGACCAGTTGCTGCCCTCGCAACTGTTCGCCCTTGACGCGGCGAAACTGGCAGGAATTGGCACGGCCCGCGGTGGTGCGACATCGCATGTTGCGATCCTGGCCGCGGCGATGGGAAAGCCGATGCTGGTCGGCCTGGGGGCGGAATTGCTCCGAATCGAACCCGGCACCCCCCTGCTGCTTGACGCGGAGAGCGCGTTTCTGCAGATCGATCCACCGCCGGCTGAACTGGCCTCAGCCGAACAGACGCTCAAACGGCGACGCGAGACTGAAGCGACCGAGCACGAAGCAGCGCGCAGGGACTGCGCAACCGCCGATGGCACTCGCATCGAAGTGTTCGCCAACCTGGGTTCCGCTGCCGAGGCGGCGGACGCCATTGCGCGGGGCGCCGAAGGCTGCGGGCTGCTGCGCACCGAATTTCTCTTCCTCGGGCGCCGAACGGCGCCCAGTGCCGTCCTCCAGGCTGCCGAATACCAGCGGGTCGTCGATGCGTTCGATGGCCGGCCGGTGGTTATCCGGAGTCTGGACGTCGGCGACGACAAATCCATTCCCGGTCTCGTCATGCCGCGCGAGCACAATCCGGCGCTCGGGCTGCGCGGCGTACGCATGAGCTTCCGGCAGCCGGAACTGCTGCGCGCACAGCTCGAGGCGGTGCTTTCCATCCGCCCGTTGACACATTGCCGGTTGATGCTGCCGATGGTGAACGAGCCGGAAGAAATACTGCGCGTGCGGGCGCTGATCGACGAACTCGCCGTCCACATGGGCATCACGGCGCGCCCGGCGCTGGGCGCAATGATCGAGACGCCCTCCGCCGCCGTGATTGCCGACCGGATCTGCGAGGTGGCCGACTTCGTGTCGATCGGCACCAACGACCTGACACAGTACACGCTGGCGATGGATCGCCGACACCCGGACCTCGCGGCGCAACTCGATGGCCTGCATCCGGCAGTACTGCGGCTCGTCGCGACGACGGTCGCGGCTGCAGTCGCGCAATCACGCCCCGTCGGTGTATGCGGCGCCCTGGCAGGCGACCCGATTGCGGTGCCCGTGTTGCTGGGCCTTGGCGTGCGTGAACTCTCGATCCCTCCGGCGGCGATCCCGGCGACCAAGGCGCTGATCCGCCGATACACGCTGGCGGAGTGCAGCAAGCTCGCCGAGCGCGCGGTCCGTTGCGCGTCGGCGGCGGAAGTGCGCGCTTTGGTTCGCGCACACGGGCCGAGCACATGAAAAACCTGTTCTCCGGTCTGCAGCAACTCGGCAGGGCGCTGATGCTGCCGATCGCGGTGCTGCCGATCGCGGGCCTGCTGTTGCGGCTGGGCCAGCCTGACCTGCTCGGCATCCCGATGCTCGCAGCGGCCGGGAACGCCGTGTTCTCCAATCTCGGGATCATCTTCGCCATCGGCGTCGCGGTCGGACTCGCGCGCGAGAATCACGGCGCGGCCGGACTCGCGAGCGTCGTCGGCTACCTGGTGGCGACCCGGGGCGCTGAGGTCCTGATCGCCGTACCGCCCGAGGCGCTCGCCGACTTCACCGGCCAGGCCCGGGAGCTCGCCGCTGCCGCATACCGTTCGCAGGAGCTGGCGAAACTGAGCGTGCCCGCCGGCATCGTTTCCGGCTTGCTGGCAGGATTTCTTTACAACCGCTACTCCGACATCCGGCTGCCGAGCTACTTGGCATTCTTCGGCGGGCGGCGCTTCGTTCCGATTGCGAGCGGCGTTGCGGGACTCGCCGTCGCAGCCGCGTTTGGCTATGGCTTTCCTTTGCTCGAACGCGGCATGGATGCATTGAGCCATGCGGTGCTCGGCTCGGAACGTCTGGGACTCTTCGTCTACGGTGCGCTCAATCGCGTGCTCATCGTCACGGGCCTGCACCACATCATCAACAACGTCGCCTGGTTCCTTCTCGGCGATTACGGCGGCGTCACCGGCGATCTCAACCGGTTTTTCGCGGGCGATCCTGCGGCCGGCGCCTTCATGTCGGGATTCTTTCCGGTGATGATGTTCGGACTCCCCGGGGCCTGCCTCGCGATGTACCACGCGGCGCAACCCGGGCGCCGTCTCGCCGTCGGCGGACTGCTGGCGTCGATGGCCTTGACCTCGTTCCTGACCGGCGTCACGGAGCCCATCGAGTTCACGTTCATGTTCCTGGCGCCCCTGCTCTATGCCCTGCACGCGGTGCTGACGGGTGTCGCCATGGTGCTCATGGACGCGTTGCAGGTCCGTCTCGGCTTTAGTTTCTCCGCCGGCATGTTTGACTATGTGATCAATTTCGGACTGGCGACGCGACCGTGGCTGCTGTTGCCGGTAGGAGTCGCGTATTTCGCCCTGTACTACGGCGCCTTCCGGTATTTCATCCGCCGGTTCGCGCTGCCGACGCCCGGACGGGAAACCGATGCGCCGCAAGACACGCCGGTCGTAACCGAATCCGGGCGGGCGGGCGCGCTGATCGCGGCGCTCGGCGGCGCTGCCAATCTCGTTTCGGTGGACGCTTGCACGACCCGACTGCGCCTTGAAGTCGCCGATCAGGCGGCAGTCAATGAAGCAG
>JALYJS010000104.1 GCA_030799345.1 Pseudomonadota bacterium
ATGCTTCACCTACCTTGGCGACCCGCGCGCATTGGCCGCCGCCTGCCACGGAGCCGACGCGATCCTGACCGACTACGTTCCATTCAGCCGGGCCGTTCTGCAGGAACTGACGCGCTGCCGGATCATCTCGGTCGCCGCTACCGGCTGGGACTGCGTGGATGTCGCGGCCGCGTCGGAGTGCGGCATCCGCGTGAGCTGTATCGGCGAATACTGCACGGACGAGGTCGCGGACCACACGCTGGCGCTGCTGCTCGCACTCAACCGCCAGCTGCGCGCGTACGACCGCCAGGTGCAGAATGACCGCGACTGGCGCTGGAACGCGATCGGGGGCGTGCGCCGCCTCGCCGGCCAGACCCTAGGCCTGGTCGGGTTCGGGCGCATCGGCCAGGCGGTGTGTCGCCGCGCGCTCGGCTTCGGGCTTCGCGTCATCGCATTCGATCCGCGGATCGACGAGGCGACCTCCAATTTCCATGGTGCGCAGCCGGCCACATTCGAGGAGTTGCTCGCGCAGTCGGACATCATCAGCCTGCACTGCAACCTGACAGACGATAATCGCGGCCTGCTGAACCGCGAGGTGTTCGCCCGGATGCTGCGCCAGCCCCTGCTCATCAATGTCGCCCGCGGCGCGCTCATCGTCGAGTCGGATCTCGCCGATGCGCTCGACCGGGGCCTGGTCGCGGGCGCAGCGCTCGATGTGCTGACGCAGGATTCGCCGGATCTGCAGCAGCATCCGCTCATCGGCCGCCGCGACGTGCTGCTGACGCCGCACGTGGCGTTCTATTCCGAATCGTCGATGGCCGACCTGCGGCGGATTTCGGCGCAGAATATCCGCGCATTCATGGACGGCCGGTCCGAGGACGTGTTTCGCCTGGTGGCGCCGGTGGAGGGCGCGGCATGAGCGTGGCCGCGACTTTCGACGGCGCGCCTGAGCAGGGCACGATCAACTTCAGTGTCGGTCAGCCATCCGCGGACCTGCTCCCGCTCGACCTGCTGCGCGGCGCCTGCGAGGGTTTCTTCGCCCACGCCCAGCCGTTCGAGCTGAACTACGGACAACGCCAGGGCGACCTGCGCTTCCGCGCGGCGCTCGCGGCGTTCCTGAACGCCACCGGCGATTCCTCCGCCCAACCCGACGACCTGATGCTCACCGGCGGAATCTCCCAGGCACTCGACTTCGTCTGCGGACGCCTGACGCAGCCCGGCGACACCGTATTCGTCGAGGAGCCCAGTTATCCCTACGCATTTCCGATCTTTCGCGACCATGGACTGAACATCGTCGGTATTCCGCTGGACGGCCAGGGCATGGACCTCGCTCGCTGCGAGCGCGAGCTCGCGCGGCACCGGCCAAAACTCCTGTACACCATCCCGAGCTTTCATAACCCGACCGGACAGACGCTCGCGCAGGAGCGCCGCGAACGGCTGGTCGAGCTCAGCCGCGATCACAACTTCGTCATCCTCGCCGACGAGGTTTACCAGCTGCTGCACCATGGCACGCCACCGCCGCCTTCCTTCGGCACGCTGGCCAAGGATGGCGCCGTGCTGTCGCTCGGGTCGTTCTCGAAGATCGTCGCACCCGGACTGCGGCTCGGCTGGATCCAGACCAATGAGGCGTTGATGCGCATCCTGCTCGCCAGCGGCTCGCTGGTGAGCGGCGGCAACTTCAACCATTTCACCTCGCACATCGTCCGGCAGTTGCTCGAGAACGGCGAACTGGCTGCCAATATCGCCCGGTTGCGCACCAGCTATGCCGCGCGGGCAGAGGCCATGGACGACGCATTGCAGACTCATTTCGAAGGGATCGCGACCTGGCACAAGCCGTTGGGCGGCTATTTTTTCTGGGTCGATCTGCCGGCCGCCTTTGAGGCCGCCGGTTTGCAGGAAGCGGCGCGCGCGGCCGGCACCGGCTTCCTGCCCGGGACCGCCTGCTCGACGGCCGGCGGCCTCACGAACGGCTTGCGCCTCAGTTTCGCGCATTACCCGGTTCCCGAGATCCACGAAGGCATTGCACGGCTGAAGCGCGCCATCGTCCGATGAAGCCATTCCAGGCGTCGATCGACAACCCGCGGCTGCGTAAAGCGGCGATTGCGATGAATCGCAACGACATCCCGCAGGCGGAACATCTCCTCAAGGCGTATCTGCACGACACCCCGACTGACGTGCCGGCGATCCGCATGCTCGCCGAGGTCGCCATGCGCATCGGCCGCGACGAAGACGCGCAGCGGCTGCTCGAGCGCGCGCTCGAACTCTCCCCCAGGTTCCTGCCCGCCCGCTATCAGCTCGCCGTGGTTCTGCACCGGCGCAATGAACCGACACAGGCCCTGGCCGAGATCGAGCGCCTGCTCGCTGCGGAGCCGCGCAATCCCAGCTACCGCAACCTGGCGGCCGTGATCCTGAGCCGGATCGGCGAGTACGAACGCTCGAGCCGCATCTACGCTGAACTACTGAAGGAGTATCCGGACAACGCCAAAGTCTGGCTCAGCTGGGGGCACGTCCTGAAGACCGAAGGCCAGCACGAGGAATGCGTCGCTGCCTACCGGAACTCGCTGGAGCGCGATCCCGACTTCGGCGAGGCGTACTGGAGTCTTGCCAATCTCAAGACTTTTCGCTTCACCGCGACCGACCTCGCGGCGATGCGGGCAAA
>JALYJS010000116.1 GCA_030799345.1 Pseudomonadota bacterium
GTTCGAACGTGCCCGGCAGCACGCCCTTAGGCACGCCGTCCACCGACAAAGTCCCGGCGACGCCGCCGGTATCGATCGCGACGCGGCCCGGCAGGCGCTCGAGCGCGACCACGATGCGCTGGCCTGACTCATTGCCGACGGTGACTGGCAGGACCGCCGGCGCGAAGCCCGTGGCTGCGACCGCGAGCTGATAGTCGCCTGGCGGCACCAGGTAGCGCCCGCGGAATCCGATGTCGAAGGCCGTGCCGTCGAAATCGACTTGCTCCGGCGTGACGCCGGCACTCGTCGTGACTTCGACCGAAGTGGCGGTCATCAGGAATCCCAACACGGCGATAACGGCCGCGACCGCGGCCCATAGCAGCGGCTTGCCCCAGTGACGCTCCACGGGTCTGCGGATCGCCGCGCGCGTGCGTGGTTCGTAATCGACGATCTCGATCGGCAGCCGGTCGTCCCCGGCTTCCGCGGCGCCGCCGGCGCGGCCTTCGAACTGCGGCGGTCGCGTGACGTTGGCGACGCCGCCATGGCGCACGACGATGGTCGCCCGCCCGCTCCGATCCTCGAGCGAGATGGCGACGCCGTCGAGCGCGTCCTTGCCCGCGCCGGGTTCGGGCGTGATCGCGAGGCCGTCGGCACCGACCGCGACGCGTGCGCGCAGTTCGCCGGGGCGGCAACCGGGAATCACGACGGCAGCGCCGGGACCGCCGACCGTCAGCGGCAGATCGGACGGCGCGAGCGGCCGTTCACCCAGCGGATCGTCGAGCCACAGTTCCTTCAAATCGGTTCCTCGCAGCGCACCAGTACCGCCTGCGCCGGCGTGCCCGGCGGCAGTACGACTTCCCGCCGCACGTCGCGAAATCCGTTTCGAGTGCCCACTACCGTGTACTTCCCGGGCAGCAATTCCACATCGCGCTCGGAGAACGTTCCGTACTGGCCGACGCGGTAGATCGCGACCTGCGTGACGCCATCCGACTGCAACCGCAGCTTGACCGGCGTTTCCGCGGCTGCGGCGAGCCGTTCCAGTTCGCGCGCCGCCGCCGCCAGACGTTGCCGCGGATTGCCGGCCGCGGCCGCAGTCGCCAGCAGGTTGCGCGCATCCGCGCGTCCGGCCGGATCCCACAAGCGCTGCGGTTCCCTGTTCAGAGCCTCGATGCGGCGTTGCAGTTCCGCTCGCGGCGTGGTCCGCTCGATGCCTTCCCGGGCTGATTCTAGTGAGGATTCAAGTCCGGAGGCTTCCCGCCAGGCTTTCAGGGCCTCGTCCCAGCGTTCCTCGGCTTCCGCGCTGCGTGCACGGGCTTCCAGCATGCGCAGCGCCGCCGCCTTCTGGCCCTGATCGAGCGAGGCGATCGCATCGCGCGCTTCCACCGAGGCCGGGCGGATCGCGAGCGCGGACTGGAACTCGCGGCGCGCCGCGTCGTTCCGGCCCTGCGCGAGGTCGGCGAATCCGCGCGACATCGCCGCCGCATAGGCCTCGCCCGAACGACGCGCGGCGAGCCGCGCGAGGCCGTCCGACGCGCTCTTCACCCCGGGATCGAGTGCGAGCGCACGGCGGAAGCCGGCTTCCGCCGCGGCGAGGCGGCCGGCGCTTTCGTCGGCGACCGCCGCGTCGACGACGGCGAAGGCCTGGTCCAGTTTCGCGGCACGGTCGAGACCCGCTTTCGCCACCGCATTCGCCGCGTCGATCGCGAGCGCGAGTTCGAAGGCGTCGCGCGCGGGCGCCGTTTTTCCTTCAGCGAGCGCCGCCTGCCCACGCTGCAACGTTTCCTTCAGTGACGTCGGCAACTGCTGCTCGAGCGCCGCCAGTCTTTCGGAGCCGCTCTTCCAGCCGGCCGCCGCTTCCGGGTATCGCTCGGCAGCGTAGCGATCGGCTGCCCGGGCGCCCGCATCGCGAGCCTCGGCAAATACGGCCGTGGCCCAGCGCGCGGCGGCGCGCGCATCCAGCGCCTTGAATGCCGTCTCGAAGGCCGTTCGTGCGGCTTCGGCATCCGCGCGCGCGGCAATGCGCTCGGTTTCGGTCTGCGCCTGCGCCTGTCGCGCCTGGCTCTGGCGTTCCGCCTGCGCGCGCGCGTCCGCCGCGATGCCGGTGTTCTCCGCGGAAAAGCGCTGCGGCAACCAGATGACGGTCGCGATCGCGATGAGCGCCGCGGCGGCAATTCCCAGCGGAATCAGCCGGCTGCCGCGGGTTGTGGCGCGAGCAGGATCCGGCAGCGCATGCGCGAGCGGCTCCATGATTCCGCCCTCGCCCGATGCGACAGCAGCGAGACGAGCGCGCACGTCGGTGGCGCTCGCCGGGCGTTCGCCAGGCGACTTCGCGAGCAGGCGCAGTGCCAGTTCGCGCACGCCGACCGGAACGACGGCGCGCGGCACCAGCGGCGGCACCGGCTCGTGCAACACGAGGTCGCGGGTGATTTCGGGGTAGTACGGCGGATGGCCGGCGATCAGCTCATAGAGCAACGCGCCCAAGGCATAGAGGTCGTCGGCGGGCTGGGCGGACTCGCCGCGCAGCTGCTGCGGACTCGCATTGTAAGGTGAGCCGCCTGCCGGGACGCGCGCGCCGGCTTCCACCGCGAGCGCGAAATCGGAAAGCCGCGCGCGGCCTTCCGCATCGAGCAGGACATTGCTGCACTTGAGATCGCGGTGCACGAGCCCCTCTGCGTGCAGCGACTCGAGCGCCGCCGCGACCTCGTCCGCGTGGCGGCTCCAGCTTTCGAAGGACCGCCCGCGGAACTGGCCGAGGTCGCCGCCCGGCATGTACTCCATGACGACGAGCGTGCGGCCGTCGAGTTGCAGCACGTCGTGCACGGGCACGAAACAAGAGGGGTCGCATCCCCTTCCAAAGGGGTCGCATCCCCTTCCAAAGGGGTCGCATCCCCTTTCAGATACTTTGACGCCTTCACCTTCCGTTGCAGAAAGGGGATGCGACCCCTTTGCAAACCCCTTAGCAAGGGGATGCGACCCCTTTTCACGCCCCTCTTCGTCGTCGAGGATTTTGAGCGCGACCTGTTCGCCGCGCGCGCGGTCATCCGCGAGCCAGACTTCGGCGGTGCCGCCGCGGCCCAGGCGACGCATCAATACGAACCGGGCGCCGAGTTCGAGCCCGGGTGTCAGTTCGACCATAGAGGCTCAACCCGCGCCGCTTGTCTGCTTCGTCGGCGCAGTCGTGTCCGCGGTGGGGGCCGTCGGGACGAGTCCAGTCTCTTCGCGGTAGAGCTCGTGCAGCAGGCGGCGCCATTCGGCGTATTGCTCTTCTGCGGTGCCCGTCAGGCGCAGCGTGCGGCCCTCGACATCGACGACCAGCGGCGCGGCCTCGGCCTGGAACGAACCGGAGATTTCCTTCAGCGATTCGGTATGGATCTTCGCCTCTTCGCGTTTGCGGTAGCCGCTGACGACGGCGGCCACGCCGCCCGCGACGCCGCCATAACGCGCCATGTCAGCGACACGCGAGCAGCTGCTGCCGCTCGCGCAGTTGTCGGGAATCAACACGGCCGCGGCGACCGCGGCGGCGCCCAGGATCATGCGGTTGCGCGCCTGCGCTTTCAGTTTCTCTTCCGCGATGATCTCGTCATAGGTGTAACGGCGCCAGCCGGTGTAGGGCTCTTCCAGGCGCTCGCTGAAAGCCGCATAATTCTCGCTGACCGTGTCGATCATCCCGTAATCGCGCTCGCGGATCTGCTTGATGCGCTGCAGCAGCACGTCGTCGTCGGCCGGCAGGCGCAGCACCTTGTACTGGCCGGTCTTCGGGTGTTTTTCCAGATACTGGCTGAAAGCGACCGGCGCGAAGTCGGCAGCGAAGCGCAGCTCGCTGACGCGGCGGATGTTCGCGAGATCCGCGCCCGAACGCTCGGCCCGCGCGGCAAGCAAATCATCCGCGATGGCGACGTAAACGTTCTCGAACGGATCGCGCCCGGAGGTATAGCCGTCCTTGTATGCGCGCGTGTCGGCCGTGCCCTCGTACTCGCGATCGGCGTACCAGACTTTTCCGGTCGCATCCCGCACGGTCACTTCGAGCTTCAGGTAAGCACCGTTCGATTCGACGATGAGGCCGTCCACCGTGACGTCGAACGAATCGACAGTGGTCGGCACGACGCGTGCCGTGCCCCAGTGGCCGGTGTCTTCCAGCGTGTCGCGCAGCTGCATCGCGAAGTAGCGCGCCTCAGCGCGGCGGATCTCGGGATAGATGCGCTGCTTGTCTGCGAGATCCGGGTCTTCCTCCACTTCCTTCGGCACGCCCGGATCGAAGATGTGCACGCCGACGTCGAGCAGCTGCTCGGCCGGAATCTCGGTCGTCGCCTGCGTCGCCTGCAGGATCGGCAGCGGCCGGGTTTCCTTGACGCAGCCGGAAGCGACGAGCGCGAGTGCGCCAACCAGCCACAGAATGTTCGTTCGATTCATGCCCACAGTTCCCGCCGAGCGCGCTTCAGCGCCCCTTCTTGTAGCGACGGTATTCCTCCCAGAGCGCTTCGCGCAATTCCGGGTCCGTCTCACTCATGGCCGCCTCGCGGATCTGCCGCGCGACGATGTCGTCATCCTGGCCGTCCGGAATATCTGACGGTATCGATGAAGGACCCCGGCCGCCCGCGCCACCGCCGCCAACGCCGCCCTGCTCGGAGGGCTCGGCATCGCCGCCATCCGCCGTGCCCGTGCCGGTATTGCCCTTGCTGGTCGATTCCAGGCCGCCCGGCGCCTTTGGACCATCGCCGCTGGAATCGCCACCCTCTCCGGATTCTCCGTCTTCGGTGCTGCCGTCGCCATCGCCGGGTTCGCCGGTGCCGGTGGCGCCCGCCGCCTCGCGTTCTTTTGCGATCGCCGCCTGCGCCGTACGCACCGCCTCGTCGAACGAGCCGAAAGTTTCGTCGAGACGCCGGCCAATCTCCGCGCCACGGGTGCCGCTGCCCGATCCGGCAGGGCCTGAACCCGCGCCGTCGCTGCCTGCGCCACCTGGCGCACCGCCTTGGGGACTACCCGCGCTGCCGACGCTGCCGGCGGATCCGCCCGCCGACGTCCCACCAGCCTGTTCGCCACCACCCGGTGTGCCGGCTCCGGGCGCGCCACCGCTGGGTCCGGTCGAGCCCGGTTGACCGCCGCCACCGCTCGAGGTGCCGGTGCCCGCCGCGCCCGGCTCACCGCCGCCGGGTGTTCCCGTTCCCGCCGTGCCCGGCTCCCCTGAGCCCGGTGTTCCGGTGCCTGTGCCGGGCACTCCCGGCATTCCGGGCATGCCCGGCATACCTGGCATTCCACCCGGCAACTTGCCCGCCTCGATGCAGACCTCGACGTCGGTGCCGCTGTCGTCAGTGGGCTCGTCGCCGTCAACGTCGTCCTTGCTGATGCAGGGCCTGCCGTCCGGAGTGGTGCCGGTCGGGCCGGAGCCGCCGCTTGATCCCTGGCTATCAGACTGCGCGCCACCGCCGGCGCTGCCGCCCTGACCGTCGGTCGAGCCACCGCTCGCGCCACCCTCCTCACCGGGCATCGGAATCGGTGCAGGGGTGCCGCCCCCGGCACCCTCGCTCGGAAACTCGGAAGTCGATCCACCGCCGGAATCGCCGCCGCCCGATGAGCCGCCGCCACCGGCAGATCCACCGCCGGTAGAACCGCCACCACCGGACGAACCGCCGCCGCCCGACGATCCACCGCCACCTGAAGACCCGCCCCCTCCGGATGAGCCCCCGCCCGACGACCCGCCGGAAGATCCGCCAGAAGACCCACCGCCACTCGGCGCGCTGGTCGGCGATTCCGGCCGTGAGGAGGAGCTCTGGGTCATGCAGCCCGCAAGCAGGCTGAGCGCCGCGGCGGTCGCGATGGCAGGTAACAATAATCTGGATTTCATGCTCGTTCTCCCGGCCGGGACCGCGCCTGCGCGGGACCGGTATAGGGACCCCGTCCTGGAATCTTGGAAAGCCGCCCGATCCGATGGTTCACCGGGTTTGGGCGGGTTCTGTCATCAGCTGCCTTCGCGAACAACCGACGGATCGTCGCCGCGCAGGAATGAACCCAGCTGCGTCGCCAGCCGATCGCATGCCGTGCCCTGCACCCGCGCGATGAAGGGCAGCGGCACGACCACGCCGACCAGCGCCGAAGTGCCGGTCACATTGGTCGAAACCGAACCCGCGGTCTTGGCCGTATTGATGTCCCACACGACCGCCTGGTAGTCGGATTCCTTCTCCCACCAGCCGAAGCCGATGCAGCCCCCGCCGGCGGGACCGAGGGTGCAGGTCAGGGTGCCGCCGCTGTCGATCTGCCGCGTCGCGCCATCGACCCAGATCAGATAACGCACGCCGCTTTCCGCTATGCGATCCGCAACGGCGTCGCGTGCGAGGAGTTTGGTCACGCCTTCCGGCCGCTGTGGCGCAGTCGAAGGCTCGAGCCATGGAAACATCGAATCGACAAATGCGTCGTTCTCGACGACCTGGATGCCGGTCGCCTTGCTCATCTTGTCGCCGACGCAATCCATGAATTCGTCTTCGGCCGTGATGCCTTCGACGTGCGGCTTGGCCAGCAACACGACGGCTTCATGCGCCGCGATGTTGGTCGCGGAATTCCGGTCTTCTTCGAGGCGTGCAGTCATGCAACCGGTGATCAGCAGCAGCGTGGCAGCGCCGGCGCCCGCCTGACGCATCGACCGAAGGTTCTGGCGCGTCATGCGGCGGCTCCCTGGCGTGCGATGAATTTTCGCTTCGAGTATACGCCGCGACTACCACAGTTCCATCTGACCCGGGTTTCGGCTTGGCGGGCGGAAAAAAGCGGTTGACAGAGGCTTGCCCCGGTTCGAGCCGAGGCCCGCGCGGCGGCAGCTTTCGTCAAATCGTCGGCGCAGCAGCTCGGCCCAGGGGCCGTGACCCCGCATGCGGTGGCCGAAGCGCGGATCGTTGTCGCGGCCGCCGCGCAGTTCATGGATGCGGCTCCTGACGCGCTTGGCGCGGTCCGGATAGTGCGTGTCGAGCCATTCATAGAACAGATCCCTGACTTCTCCGGGCAAGCGCAGCAGCACATAACCCGCCGTGGTCGCGCCGGCCGACGCCGAAGCTTCCACGACGCGCTCGAGTTCGTGATCGTTGATGGCCGGCACGACCGGGGCGAACATCAGCCCCACCGGGATCCCCGCGGCCGAGAGCTTCGAGATCGCGGCCAGCCGGGCGGCCGGCGATGCCGCACGCGGCTCCATGCGGCGTTTCAATTCGTCATCGAGCGTAGTGACACTGACAAAGACGCGGACCAGATGTTCCGCAGCGAGGGGCTGGAGCAGGTCTATATCGCGCACGACCAGCGCGGATTTGGTCACGATCGTGATCGGGTGGTGGCTTTCGACCATCACTTCGAGCAGCGAACGCGTGATCCCCAGCCGCTTTTCCACCGGCTGGTACGGGTCGGTATTGGCGCCGAGATTGATCGGGCTGCAGACGTAACCGCGTCGGTTCAGCTCGACCCGGAGATGTTCTGCGGCGTTCTTCTTGAAGAACAGGCGGGTCTCGAAGTCGAGACCCGGTGAGAGGTTCAGGTAGGCGTGGCTCGGCCGGGCGTAGCAGTTGTGGCTGATGACGCCATTGGCGACAAAGTCGCCGGTTCCGGTCGTGATATCGAAGAGCTCGCAGTTCCGACCCAGCGGTTCTATTTCGACGATTTCCAGGCTTGCTGCGGATTTGACCGCCTGACCCTCGATATCTCGCTTACGCGATATCGATGGGTCGAACGCGCCCATGAAGCGGAGGTGCTCCCGAAGCCCGCCTCGGACCCGGACGTAGTGAACCGGTTTATTCACACCAGGCCGTGGCGTTTCCTCGATCGAGTCAAAGCGGGTCCTATGCAAGCCGTCGCGCAAAACGTCAATGATCCGGCGATCGGTGTTCGAGATCCTGATCGTGCCCGCGTCGTATGAACCTTCGGCATCGAAGATGCCGCCGACATATCCGAGTGCCCAATCGCCTTCTGGCCTCTCGGGCCATTCAATGAGCCGGCCGATCGCGGCTACCGATGCCCTTGCGCTCGCCCTGATTGCTTCGATTCGGCGGTGGGTTGCCGTTTCGGCTTGAAACAGGAAGCGCTTGACCCCGATCCCAAAGCCGGTCAGGAACTTCGTTGCCCGATCAAGTGCTTCCGAGTCCGCCATCGCGAGTCGAAATTGATG
>JALYJS010000123.1 GCA_030799345.1 Pseudomonadota bacterium
GGTTCTCGTCGTCGCTCGCCCGCACGAATCGTCCGTCAGCAGTGACGACATCGAAAGAAGCGACATTGTCGCAGGCGAGCCCGAAGCGACGGCCAAGGCGGCCGACCCCGCCGCTCAATGTAAGGCCGGCGGCGCCGGTGATCGAATAGGTTCCGGCAGTCGTCGCGAGTTTGTGCGCGGCGCATTCGTGATCGAGCTGGCCGAGCCGCGAGCCGGACTCCAGGTACGCGCGCCGGGACTGCGGATCGACCCGTACACCCCGCATCTGCTGCAAGTCGATGACCAGGCCGCCGTCGCAGGTGGATTTTCCGGAAACGCTATGGCCGCCAGCGCGCACCGCGGTCAACAGCCGATGCTCGCGGGCGAAATCAACGGCGTGGCGAACGTCCCTCGCTCCCGTGCAACGCGCAATCAGGGCCGGATGCTTGTCGAACATGCCGTTCCAGACGCGTCGCGTCCGGTCGTAGTCCGGACTGCCGGCGAGCAGCACGTCGCCCCGCAGGCTGGCCGCGAACTGCTCGATTGCGGACCCGGGCAACGCAATGTCGCCTCCCTCAAGCGACTTTGCGGCAACGCTGCCGACGTCCTTGAGTACCGCCGACCAGCCCCGCAGCGGCCAGGCTGCGGACAGTGCGACACCCGCCCCAACGAAGCTTCGTCGATTCATGGCGCATCCCCCCGAAGCGGACCGTACGCCTCAGGGCCTGCGGGTGCGATACCGGTCTCACCGTCGATTCCCGAGCGGGTCAGGCGCTCGATGCCCGGGGCATTTGAATGTAGGCGGAAACCGACGTGCGCTCACGTCGGATGCAGATTGTCACTCTCGCTCAGGAGTTTAACCTACTGCTCTTCGGCGTCGACTCGCCGCTCAATCCACGGAAGGAATTCATCATGGAAAATATCGACACAGATCACTCACGCAATCGCACAGGCATGACCGGTGGCCGCTCGACGGAAAAGCCGTGGGTTACTGGATTGTTCACGGATCGCGAGCAGGCGGAACGTGGCTATCAGACGCTCACGGCACGTGGCTATGAAGCGAAAGATATCAACGTGGTGATGAGCGATGACACCCGGAAGAAATATTTCGATTCGGGCGCTGAAACGGAATTGGGCACAAAAGCAGCGAAGGGCGCTGGCGTTGGCGGTGCGATTGGCGGAACAGTCGGTGCGATAGCGGCGGCAATCGCAGCAGTCGGCACTTCGCTGGCGATTCCGGGCCTTGGACTCGTGATTGCGGGACCTCTGGCCGCAGCGTTGGCGGGTGCGGGTGCAGGCGGCGCGACCGGCGGACTCGTGGGCGCCCTGATCGGGGCCGGGATTCCTGAGGAGCGCGTGAAGCACTATGAGAAAGGAATCAAGTCAGGCGGCATTTTGATGGGCGTGCGCCCGCGTTCCGATGACGACGCGACTTACCTCGAACGCGAATGGAACTCGGCTGGCGGCACGCACGTGTATCGCTAGACGATCGACCCTCGAACAGCATGAATCTACTTAACATGTTAGGTGGTTCGACCCGAGGCCGCGGTGGGATGTCACCCGTCCTGCTTGCGGTCTTGGGTACGCTCGCTTATCGCACGTTCAAGGGGAAAGGTCGCCTTGCGGACCTCTTAGGCACGGGATCCGCACCTGGAGCTTCTGGCGGAAACATTCCTGCCGCTGCATTAGGCGGCGGGGCGATCCTGGGTGGTTTGAAAGACCTTCTTGACCGCTTCCGTCAGACCAATCCGAACTCCGCAGCCGACACATGGGTTACATCGGGTCCCAACCAGCCAATTTCCTCAGAAGAACTGGAGCGCGCTCTGGGTGCGGAGCGGGTTCAATGGCTCATGGCGCAAACCGGCATGGAGAAGGACGAACTGCTCTCCGGATTGGCAGTTTCCCTGCCTGCTGCCATCGACAAACTGACCCCTGAGGGCCGTGTCCCTACGGAGGAAGAACTGGATCGCATGGACGCGCCGTTTCGACCGACTTAAGACGCCACGCTCTTGGGATCGATGTTCGCATTCAGCCGGAACAGGTTGGTCGGATCGTACTTGCGCTTGAGAGACAGCAGGCGTTCGTAGTTGCCGCCATAGGCATCGCGCATCCGGGCCGCCGGCATCTCCGACAGGTTCGTATTCGCATAGAAACCGGCAGTGAACTTTTCCAGCACTGGCCATTGCGACCGGGCCCATCCCACGTTTGCGGCATCTTCAGCGGCGTCGTCACCGCTCGCCTGGAGCAGGACGCTATACAAAGGAGCGCGATGCCAGAACGCCGTGGCCTCGGGTGCGATGCGCGCGACGGCGGCGCCTTTCGGCGGAATGGCTATGCGGGCTCTTGGAACCGGGGCGCTGCGCACCATCTCGATCATCGTGTCGACCAGGTCGTCGCTAAGCTCCCTCACGAAACCGGACTTCGTGTAGTAGCGGCCGCCGATACGCGCGCGTTCGTCGTCCTGGGTCTGCAACTGCACGTAGTGAACCGCACCGACCTGGTCCCGCACCGGCTTTCCGAGCTTCCGATAGGGCGCCAGAATCGCGTCCGCTGATTCCAGATCGTCAGTCAGGCAGACATCGATGACCAGGACACGCCCGCCCCCCGGCGTCGTCGTCAGGATCGGCTCGATCCACAGGCCGTCCGAAGCGCGGTCGTACAGCTCGCCGAAACCGCGCAGCGCCGGTCGCGCCTGTTCGATCGGAAACACCATATGACCGCCGACCGCGCGTCCGTCGAAGGGATGCAGCCGGTATTCGAACGAGGTGGCGATGCCGAAGTTACCGCCCCCGCCACGAACGGCCCAAAACAGGTCGGGATTCTCGGTGGCGCTGGCTTCGAGCAGTTGCCCATCGGCGGTGACAATGTCGACCGACGTGAGCTGATCGCAGGTCAGGCCGAAGCGCCGCGCCACGCGCCCGAATCCGCCGCCCAGCGTCAGGCCGCCGGCGCCGGTATGCGAGACCGTGCCGGTGGTGGTGACGAGGCCGAAGGGCAGTGTCTCGCGATCGATATCACCAAGGAGCGCGCCGCCCCCGGCGCGGGCGAGCCGCTCATTCGGGTCCACGCGCACGCCGCGCATCAGCGACAGATCGATCATGAGACCGTCATCGCATACGGACTGGCCGGAGAGGCTGTGACCCCCGCCGCGCACGGCGAGGAGCAGTTCGTTCGCCTTCGCGAAACGCACGGCGCGCACGACGTCCGCGGCGCCCAGGCAACGGGCGATCAATGCGGGGCGGCGATCGAACATGCCGTTGAAGATCTTGCGCGCGTCGTCGTAGCCGGTGGCGCCGGGCAAGAGCAACTGGCCGCGCAAGCCGGCGCGGAAGTCCTCCACGTCGGCGGCGCGGAGCAGTATCTTCTTGCCGTCACCGGTGACTGCCGGAACATGGGCGGTAACGGCCGATACAGCCGCAAACGCAGATCCCAATGGAAATGCCGTGGCGCCGATCGCCGCTGCGGCGGAAGCACAGAAAGTTCTTCTTTTCATGACCCGCTCCCCTCCCCGACGGCGCTACTCTGCGCGGGTCGGGGGCAACGGGCAAGCAGTGGCCAAGGGCGGCTCTTGCCTGCTTTCGCTTTTGCCCGCGTGGACCGCGAATGCGCGCGATATCCAGAACGAGGATATCGTGCTCTGGTACACGATGGGCTTCCACCATGTCCCGTCATCGGAAGACTGGCCCGTTTACAACCTGGGCTGGCACGCGGTCACGCTGAAGCCCTACAACTTCTTCGACCGAAATCCCGCGCTCGATGTGCCGCCGGTCGCCGATTGAATGAACGGGAACAGCCGCTTATGAAAAATACCTCAGATACTTTGGAGATTTTCATCAAACTTTAATGTG
>JALYJS010000172.1 GCA_030799345.1 Pseudomonadota bacterium
AACATGGTGCGCAGGATGCCCTCGATCTGTAGCCCCGGATTCACCGAGTCGCGGATCTGCTCGATCGTGTTCACCAGCCCGGACAGCCCTTCGAGCGCGTAGTACTCGCACTGCATCGGAATCAGCACGGAATCCGCGGCGGTCAGCGCATTGACCGTCAGGATATTGAGCGCCGGCGGGCAGTCGATCACGACCATGTCGTAGCGCGCGCGCACCGGCTCGAGCGCCTTTTCCAGGCGATGCTCGCGACCGGCCAGCATCGTCAGCAGCCGCACTTCGGCCGCCGTCAGGTCCTGGTTCGCCGGCAGCAGGTCGAATCCGCCCTGCTCGAGCGTGACGATCGCATCGGCGGCGGCGCACTCGCCCATCAGCACTTCGGTGACGCTCCGCTCGAGCGAGCGCTTGTCCACGCCGCAGCCCATCGTCGCGTTGCCTTGCGGATCGAGGTCGATCAGCAGCACGCGGCGCTTCATCACCGCGAGCGACGCGGCGAGATTGACGGCGGTCGTCGTCTTGCCGACCCCGCCTTTCTGGTTCGCCACCGCGATGATCCGGTTCATCGGTTCAAACCCTAGCAAGTTCGACGAGGCAGCGCTCGGCATCGAGCCCGGGCACGCGGATGGGGTGCACGGCGACCACTTTCCAGCCCTTCGGCACCGCCTTCAGCTCCTCATCCGGCACACGGCCTTTCATCGCCAGCAGCCGCCCGCCGCGCCCCGGCAGGTGCCCCGCGACCCGCACGAAATCGCCGAGCGGCCCGAGCGCGCGCGCTATCACCCGGTCGAACGGCATATGCGGCCGCAGCGTCTCGGCGCGCCCATGCGCCAGCTCGACATTCGAAAGCTCCAGCAACTCGACCACGTGCTTCAGGAATCCGACCTTCTTGCCGGTCGATTCGACGAGCGTGTAGCGCCGGCCCGGGTTCGCGATCGCGAGCGGCAGCCCCGGAAAGCCCGCGCCCGTACCCACGTCCGCTATCCGCAGGCCGTGCAGATGCGGCAGGACCGCCAGCGAATCGAGCAGGTGCTTGTCGACCATCTCCAGGGGATCGGTGATGCCCGTCAGGTTGAAGCGTGTGTTCCATTCCGCGAGTTCGCCGGTCAGCGTCAATAGCGCCTGCACCTGCGCCGGCGTCAGCGCAATGTCGAGCGCCTGCACGCCCGCCCACAGCCGCGCCCCGGTATCGGCTGTGCTCACATCAGGCAATCTTCACGACCGTGCGTCCGAGCGAACGGCCCTTCAGGAAATCGTCGAAGGCACCTGGCAACTCATCGAAGTCGATCGTGCGCGTGACGATCCGCTCGAAATTGCGCGGCCGCAGATCGGTCGCGAGACGCTTCCAGACGACCAGCCGCACATCCCGCGGCGTCGCGGACGAATTGATGCCGAGCAGGTTGATGCCGCGGAGGATGAAGGGCATCACCGTCGTTTCGAGCTTGTGGCTGCCGGCGAGCCCGATGCTTGCGATGTTGCCCCAGAAATCGACGGTGCGCGTGAGCCAGGTCAGCATTTCCCCGCCGACATTATCGATCGCACCGGCCCACTGCGTCGCCTCCATCGGCCGCTTGCCGAGGTCGATGTCCTGGCGGCGCAGGATGCGCGCGGCGCCGAGCGACTTCAGGTAATCGTCCGCGTCCGCCTTGCCGCTGACGGCGACGGTTTCATAGCCGCGGCCCGCGAGCAGGTCCACCGCGATCGACCCCACGCCGCCGCTTGCGCCGGTCACGACGACCGGACCTTTCGCCGGCGTCTGGCCGTTGTATTCCATGCGATGGATTGCGAGCGCTGCGGTGAATCCCGCGGTCCCGAGCGCCATCGCCTGCGCCAGATCGATGCCCATCGGCAGCTCGAACACGGAATCGCCAGCGATGCGCGCGTAATCGGCATAACCGCCGTCGAAGGTTTCGCTGAGTCCGCAGCCGGTCACCAGCACGGGCATGCCGACGCGGAAGCGGTTATCGGTCGTGCTGACAACTTCGCCCGACAGGTCGATGCCGCCATTCAGCGGATACTTCCGCAGGATCTTGCCGGCGCCGGTCGCGGCGAGCGCGTCCTTGTAATTGATACTCGAGTACCGGACCTTGATGACGACCTCGCCGGGCGTCAGTGCGTCCACCGCCATGGACTCGAAGCCGGCGGCGATCTTGCCGTCGCGCTCGTGGATGCGATAGGCCCTGAATGCGTTCATGTCATTTCCTGTCGAGCCAGACTTCGATGCCCTGGCAGTTGAGCTCGACGTCGTCGTCGAGCAGGTAGTGGCGTTTCGTATCGTCGCCCGGATAGCCGTGCTCGTCGAGCCAGCCGTCGAGTTTGGCGTACATGTCCTGCCGGAGCCTCACCGCGCGATCCGGAGCCGACACATGGCGGCGACCGAGATCGGCGAATGCCTGCACGCGCTCCTTCATCTGGCGCGCGAGCCGCGGCAGGTCGCGCACCTCCGCGTAATGCGTGAGGAAGATCGACCGCGGATCATAGGACATCAGCCGGTCCACCGAGCGGCAGAGTGCGTCCGGGTCGAAATGCACCGGCGTCGTGGTCGGCATGATGAACTCGCGCCCGCCCACGTCGAAGTCGCGATATGAAATGCCGAAAGTGTCGCCGGAGAAGATCAGCTCGTGACCGCGATCCACCACACAGTAGTGATGCAGCGCATGTCCGGGCGTGTGGATCAGTTCCAGCACGCGCGTGCCGAGTGTCACCGTCGCGCCGTCCGCCGGCACGAACAGGCGATCTTCGTCGATCGGCACGATATCGCCGTACAGCGTTCGATAGCGCTCCTCGCCATAGACTGCGATCGAGCCCGCGATCAGTTTCGACGGCTCGACCAGATGGCGCGCGCCGCGCGGATGCACGGCGCAGCGCGCATTCGGCAACGCCCGCATCAGTGCGCCCGCGCCGCCGGCGTGATCGAGGTGCACGTGCGTCGCGAGCACCCAGTCCACGTCGGCCGGATCGATGTCCTGTTCCGCCAGCGCGCCGAGCAGGTTCGGCAGAGACAGCGTCGTGCCGGTGTCCACGAACGCGGCGCGGCCGGAATCGACGACCAGATGCGAGGCCGCAAGCCCCGGGCGCACGTAATCGGTGTCGATGGCCGTGACGCCCGCACGGAACCCGGTTGTCTTCCCCGTTGCGGGAGTTCCCGTCAAGCGCCGGCTCGCGGACTGACGCGACCGAGGAAGGCGTGAAATTCGGTCATGAACTTCGTGAGGAACTTCTTCGTCGACTCCTCCTTGACCGTGCCCTCATCGTCGATCATGTCCTTCGTGAACTGGATATAGGGCTCGGGCGCGGTGAGCTGCGGCGAATCGCAGTAATCGAGGATGCTGTGCAGC
>JALYJS010000355.1 GCA_030799345.1 Pseudomonadota bacterium
GACCCGCACTTATCGTCCGGCGGAACGGATCCAGGCCCAGACGCTGAATGACTTCCTCGTGTTCGGAGCGCAGGCCCTCGCCTCACTGATGGCGGGACTTGCGCTCGCGACCATCGGCTGGCGGCAGCTCAACATCGCGACGCTGCCGCTGATCGCCGCTGTGCTGATTGCGCTCGCCGTCACCAGCCGGCAGCGGCGCCCGGTCGCTGCCTAGGCGCGATCGAGGAAGGCGCGGATCGACCCGACGACCGCGTCCACGGCCCCGGCTTCCAGCGCAGCGATGCCGGCGTCGAGCGTCAACACCGGCTTCATCGTGGCTACATCCGGTTCCGCGGCGACGACCAGCCGGCGGACGACCTCGGGACGGGCGGCTGCCAGCGCATACGCAATCGCCGCGCCGCGCGCGAGGCCAAGGAGGTCCACCTGCTTCAAGCCCAACTGGTCGATCAGATCGGCGATCGCGCCCACGTGCCCGGCGACGGTCCCGCGGCTTTCACGCAGATCGGAAGCGCCGCTGCCCGGCAGGTCGGGCGCGTAGACGGAGCGATCGACGCCAAGCAGCGCGGCAAGACGGGCGAAGTCCGCGCCGGTGCCGCCGTCGGCATGCAGCAGCACGAGCGGCGTGCGCTCATCGAAACCGCCGCTCGGCGGATAAGCAGTCGTCAGGTGCATCTGGCCGGAACGGCAATCGATGTACATGCGCCTGAGCGCTGCCGCTACCGCCGGCGCGCGCCGCTTCGATTTCGTCATACCTGCCCCCCGGCTGATCATCGCTATATCATGTTGCATCAAGGAGCCGTCCATGCCCAAGTACCCGCGCACAGTCCTGACGATCGCCCTGATTCTCGGCACCTGGGCGTCGGCGCAGGCAGACGCGCCTGCCGATCCGGCAGTGTACGAGCGCATCAAGTCCCTGGCCGGAGACTGGAGCGGCCGGATGGAAGATCCGCTGGCCGGGCCGCCCGTGAACGTGCGTTACGAAGTCGTAAGCGGCGGCAAGGCCGTCATCGAATTCCAGAACCCGGGCCAGAGTTTTGAAATGGTGACCGTGTACTACCTCGCCGAAGGCAAACTGCGAGCGACGCATTACTGCGGAGCTGGCAACCAGCCCGCCTACAAGCTCGGCGCGGATTCGACGGCCGACCTGGTGAAACTCGACTTCGACGGCGGCAGCGGTTTCGATCCGAAGAACGACGGCCACGTGCACAAGGGCGAGATCCGGTTAATCGCGCGGGACCGCATCGAGCATCGCTGGTTTCACTACATCGGAACCAGGGAACAGGGTGCAACGCACTGGTTCCTCGAGCGCCAGGCAGCAGTACCTGCTGCGCCGGCGCCCAAACCAGCGCCGACCGATCCGCCCGTGTCCCCGCCCTCTTCGTGATGCGCGGCGGCACGCTCAACTAAGCGTGTCTCAATATTGGTCGTACTTGCGCGCCTTACCGCGCACGCGCTCAGCCGGGTATTTCTCCGCATTCTGGCTGAGCTTCGATTCCGCGGCCCTCAGCAGGTCGATGTCGAGCACATCCGCGATGCGCACGAGGAACCACAGCACGTCCGCGAGTTCCTCGGCGGCCCGGCGCCGGAGATTTTCATCGGCCGCGGCGCTCTGCTCTTCCGTCAACCACTGGAACAGCTCGACCAGCTCCGACGCCTCGACGGATAGCGCCATCGCCAGGTTCTTCGGGCTGTGGAACTGTTCCCAGTCGCGCTCGGCGACAAAAACACGCAGCCGCTCCTTCAATTCCGCCAGATCGCGCATGACGTCACTGTCCGCCAATCGCGCTTGCGGCGCAACGAGGGATTCGTGCGCCGAAACGGGTTTGCCAGCGCGTAGTCGCGACCGGCAGAATCACGGACCGCCACGCAGGCCGCTTGAGGCGGCACCGGGGAACAGAAGATGTCGCAAGCCGCCCGCTGGATTGCAGCCGCCGTCGCCTTCTCGTCCGTCATTGCGACGGCCGATACGCCAGCACCGCTGACCGCCGAAGCCATGTGGCAGCTCAAGCGCATCGGCAATCCGGCGCTCGCGCCGGACGGCCGTCACGCCGTATACGGCGTCACGAGCTACGACCTGGACAACGACAAGGGCGACGCGGATCTCTACGTCGTCGCCACGACAGGCGGCGAGCCGCGGCGGCTGACCAGCATGACGGGCAATGAATCGGATCCGGCATGGAGTCCCGACGGCCGGTGGATTGTCTTCGTCGCCAAGCGCGGCACGGACAAGCAGCCGCAGCTCTACGTGATTGCTGCCGACGGGGGTGAAGCCACCCGCGTCAGCGACGTGCCGACCGGCGTCGCGACGCCGAAGTGGTTTCCGGATTCGACGCGCATCGCCTTCATCTCCCGCGTCTGGCCTGACCTGGACGATTGGCAGAAAACGCGCGAGCGCCTCGATGCGCGCGAGGCATCGAAGATGAAGGCGATGACCTGGGACCGCACGCCGGTCACCTGGTGGGACCATTTCGTCGACGATCGCGAGGCGCACGTGTTCTCGATCACACGTGAAGGCGGCGCGCCCGTGTCGATCACGCGGGGCACGGGCTTCGAGCTGTCGCGGCGCGAAACCGGCGGCAATTCCTACGACATCGCGCCTGACGGCGAGGAGATCGCCTTCGTCGCCGACATCGACAAGACGGGCGTTGATAGCAACAGCGAGATCTTCACGGTGCCGGCCACGGGCGGGGAGGCGCGGAACCTGACGACCAACAATGCGGCCGACGACGACGCGCCGAAATACAGCCCGGATGGACGCTACCTGCTCTACACGCGCCAACAGATCAAGGGGTTCTACGGGGATTCGTCGCAGGCCTGGCTCATCAACCGTCGCAACGACGCGCGCCGGCGGCTGGCGGCGGACTGGGACCGCTCGGTCCGCAACCTGTCGTGGGCGCCCGACTCGAAGTCGCTTTACGCGTCGATCGACGATGCGGGCACTGACCGCATCCATCGCATCGACGTCGCGAAAGGAATTCACGCGCCGCTCACCGCCGCGTCGAGCTTCTCCGGCCTCGCGATCGCCGGCAAACCCGCGACGCTGGTCGCCATCCGCCAGTCCTTCAGCGAGCCGCCGACGCTGGTGCGCGTTGCGCTCAGGGACGGCGCGGCGACCCGGCTCTCGAATCACAATGACGCGCTGCTCGCCGCGACGAAGTTCGGCAAGGTCGAGAGCGTGATGTATGCGGGCGCCGGCGGCGCGCCGATCCAGATGTGGGTGACCTATCCGCCGGATTTCGACCCGTCGAAGAAATACCCGCTCTACCTCATCCTGCACGGCGGGCCGCACAACGGCGTGACCGACGCGTGGACTTTTCGCTGGAATGCGCAGGTGTTTGCGGCCTGGGGCTATGTCGCCGCCTGGCACAATTTCCACGGCTCAAGCGGATTCGGCCAGGCGTTCACGGACTCGATCAATCCGGACCAGATCACGAAGCCTTACGAAGACACTATCCGCGCCGCGCAATGGTTCGCGGAAAAACCGTGGATCGACCCGTCGCGCATGGCCGCCGGCGGCGGCAGTTACGGGGGATTCCTGGCGGCGACGCTGCTCGGCCGCGAGCATCCGTTCAAGACGCTGGTCGCGCACGCTACCGTCTACAACCTGCAGACCCAGTACGGCGCGGACTACGGTGCCGGCAAGCGGCGGCACTTCGAGTCCTGGGAGCGGCCCGAGGAGTTCGCGCGCTATTCGCCGCACACGAGCGCCGCGAACTTCAAGACGCCGACGCTCGTCGTCCACGGTCAGCTCGACCAGCGCGTGCCATTCAACCACGGCATGGAGCTGTTCCAGACGTTGCAGAACCAGGGCGTCGAAAGCCGACTGGTCTATTTTCCGGACGAGAATCACTGGGTACTGAAGCGCCAGAACTCGCTGTTCTGGTATCGCGAAGTACAGGAATGGCTTGCGCGCTACGTACCTCCCGGCGCGCGCTGAAATCACGGAGCAGTTTATGAACATGACCCGACGCACTGTCATCAAGGCCGGCGCAGGCACCGCGCTCGCGCTGGCCGCGGGCCGCCTCGCCGCCGCAGAGGGCAAGGACCGCACGCTGCTGATCCTCGGCGGCACGGGCTTCATCGGCCCGCACCTGACCGAGCAGGCGCTCGCGCGCGGGTGGAAGGTCACGCATTTCAACCGCGGCAAGCGCGATCCGGACGGCGTCGAAAACGTCGAGACGCTGAATGGCGACCGCAAGGGACAGCTCGACTCGCTGAAGGACCGCAAATGGGATGCGGTCGTCGACAACACAGGTTACATCCCGAAGTACTGCCAGATGTCGGCGGACCTCCTCGCACCGAACACGGATTACTGCCTGTTCATCTCCAGCATCTCGGCGTACGCGAGCTTCGCGAAGCCGAACGACGAGAAATCCGCGACCGGCGTGCTCGAGAACAAGGACCAGGAGGAGATCACGAACGAGACTTACGGTCCCATGAAAGCCTTATGCGAGCAGTACGTTCGCGATGCTTACGGCGAGCGCTGCTCGATCGTGCGCCCGGGTTATATCGTCGGGCCGCTGGATCCGACAGACCGTTTCACGTACTGGCCGGTGCGTGTCGCTCGCGGCGGCGACATGGCGGTGCCCGGTACGCCCGATGACCCGATCCAGGTCGTGGACGTGCGCGACCTCGTGCACTTCATGCTCGACCTGGTCGAGCGCCGCGTGAAGGGCGACTTCAATGCGGTGACGCCCCCCGGCGCAGTTACCATGGGTCAGCTCATCGAAACCAGCCTGAAGGTCACCGGTGCCGACACCAAGGTCACCTGGATCGACGAGGATTTCCTGGCGGCGAACATGAATCCGGAGGAGATGAACTTCGCGCCCTGGGGGCCGATACGCGGCGAGGAAGCCGGCGGATCGCTGACGGGTATCGAGCGCTCGCTCGCCGAGGGCCTGAAATCGCGCCCGCTCACTGAGACCGTGCGCGATACGCTCGCCTGGCACGAGACGCGCCCCGACGAACGCAAGACCGCGCTGCGCTCGGGTTTCAC
>JALYJS010000288.1 GCA_030799345.1 Pseudomonadota bacterium
ATGCTGTACTTCTTCATCTCCAGTGCGCTCGGATTCGTCTTTGCCATGCTGCTCTGGCGGACGGCGGGCCGCCGCCACCATGAAGCGCTGACGCACGCGGGCCAGGGGCTGCGGACCGCGGCCTGACGCCAGGCCTCATTCTTTCTCCAGGCGGCGCCGTCCTTCCTCGAGCTCGCGACGCCGTTCCGGTCCGAGCTCGGGAAATCGCGGATCGATATTCCTGAGGGTCTCGACCATGACGCGCGCGACGGCGACCCGCATGTAAGGCTTGTCATTGGCCGGAATCGCATACCACGGCGCCCACTCGCGCGAGGTTTCGCGCAGCATCGCCTCGTACGCGGACTGAAATTCCTTCCAGCGGGCGCGGTCATCGAGGTCGCCCAGCCGGAACTTCCAGTGCTTGTCCTGTTCGGCGATGCGACCCAGGAATCTCTTCTTCTGCTCCTTGCGCGAAATATTCAGCCAGAACTTGACGACGGCGATGCCATTACGCGCCAGGTGCTGCTCAAAGCCGCGGATCGACTCCAGGCGCTCGGTCCAGATGCGCTGCATGTTGACCGCGGGCAAATGCTGGGCCGCGAGTAACTCCGGGTGCACGCGCACCACCAGGACTTCCTCGTAGTGACTGCGGTTGAAGATGCCGATCTTCCCGCGTTCCGGCAGACGCGCGACGACGCGCTGCAGGAAATCGTGGCGTCGCTCCAGTTCACCCGGCGGGCCGAAGGCGTGGACCCGGAATCCCGCGGGATTCACGCCGGAAAACACCTTGCGGATCGTGCTGTCCTTGCCGGCGGCATCCATGGCCTGGAACACGGCCAGTAACGCAAAGCGCTGGTCCGCGAACAGCCGCTGCTGCAATCCGTCGAGCTCATCCACGAGATCCTCGAGTTCCTCCTCGAGCCGTTTTTTCGAGGGCATGCCGTCGGGCGGATCGGTTGGAAAATCCCCGATCGAGAACTTGCCGTCGAATGGCACCTGATGCGTCATCGTGCGGTACTCCCCCGATGGACAAGCCTGCGTTCGACATCGATGAACAGCCACAATCCGGCGCCGACCAGCGCAAATACCGAACCGCTTGCCAGGGTCCACAGCCAGCCCGCCTGATCGACCAGCATGCCGACGACCGGTGCCAGGAATCCGGCGGCATTCCCGCCGGTGTTCACGACACCGTAAGCGGTCGCGGCATGCGGACCCCCGGTGTAGCTCGCGCCCGCGCCGAATGCGCCCTCGGTGAATTGCGTGAAGCCGAAGCACAGCGACAGCAGGCCGACGGCGACATAGGGATTGACTGCCTGGCTGCCCGCCAGCAGGAATACGGCCACGAGCGTCAGGCCCAGCATCGCCGGAATGCGGCAACCCCAGCGCGCGCCGATGCGCCGGCACAGGAAATCGCAGGTGAACCCGCCGACCACCGCGAGCAGCGCACCGGTCGCAAAGGGCAGCACATACAGGAAGCCGCTTTCCAGCAGCGAGAAGCCGCGCTCCTCGACGAGATAAGTGAACAGCCACTGCGCGAACATGTAGAACACGTAGTTCATGCAGAAGTAGCTGGCCGCGAGCAGCAGCACATCGCGCCGCTTGAGCACTTCGAGCCAGCTGCCGGCGCGGTGCGCATCCGTGAAGGCCGGATCGCGACCGCGATCGATCAATGCGAGTTCCGATTGCGAAATGGCCGGGTGCGCCGCAGGCCGGTCGCGTCCGTACCAGTACCACCACGCGCCGGCCAGGATCCCGAGCGGCGCGAGTATGTAGAACGACTCGCGCCAGCCATAGCGCACGATCAGGAAGGTCATGACCGGCCCGATCGCCGCCTGGCCGAGCGTCAGGCCCATGCTGGTCAAGGAATTCGGAAATGCCCAGCCACCCGCCGGAAACCAGCGCGCGATCGTGCCGACCATGATCGGGAAGATCGGCGCGTTGGCCATGCCCATCAGGAAGCGGACGACGATCAGCGACAGCATCGCGCCGGCGGCGGAAGCAGCCATGAGCGACGGCGCAAAACCGGTCAGGAAGGTCAGCAAGCCCCAGGTGATCGCGATGATCGCGAGCGCGCGGCGCGGACCCCGGACCTCGCCGAAGATGCCGCCCGGAATCTGGAACAGCGCATAACTGATGTTAAAGCTGCCGAGTATCCAGCCGATCTCGGTGCTGGAGAACCCGAACTCCTCGCGGATGCTGGGCACCGCCACCGAGATGTTGTTGCGCAACAGATAATTGACGAAGCTCATGACGATCAGCACGAGCAGGATGCGGAACCGTACCGGCATCGCACGCAGGCTGATCATGTCGGGCTCACTGCATCAGGCCTTTGCGCAGGCCGCGATCGAGCCGGAGGTCGCCGAGGATACGGTGCGCCGCATTGAAGCCCGGCGCGCCGGTTACGCCGCCGCCCGGATGCGTGCCGGCGCCGCAGAGATAGAGCGCGCGCAGCGGCGTCGCGTATCGCGCATGACCCGGCAGCGGGCGCATGAAGAAGAGCTGATCGGGCCGCAGGTCGCCGTGGAAAATATTGCCCTCGCAGATGCCGAAGACATTTTCGAGATCGAGCGGCGTGTAGAGCCGGGCAGTGACCAGCGAGCGACCGACCGCCGGCACGAAGCGTGCGATCTGACGCAGGAGCTGCTGCTCGAGACGCGCGTGCTCGAGACTCCAGTCGGATCCGGACAGCCGGTATGGCAGGTACTGCACGAAGCAGGTCATCACGTGGTGGCCGGGTGTCGCCAGCGACGGATCGATGAGCGATGGCACCAGGCAGTCGATCCACAGCTCTTCGGCGATGCGCCCGCGACGCGCCTCGCCGTAGCAGGCCTGCGCGCCGTCGAGCCAGGGCACCAGCGTAAATTGCGCCCGCTGCAACGCATCCGCCGCCGGATCCGCGCCTTCGAGCCGGGGTTCCTCGGAAAGCACGAGGTTCAGCTTCGCGCAGGGTCCGTCCATCTTGATGCCACGCACCGACGCCAGGAATTCCGGGGCGAGCGCCGCGGGCGGCACCAGGCCGAGGAAGGTGCTCCTCGGATCGGCGTTCGACACGACGATGCCGGCCTCGATCTCCGAGCCGTCCTCGAGCGTGACGCCCGTGGCACGGCCATCCTGTATGCGGATTGCGGCGACCGGCACCGAAGTCCGCAGTTCCACGCCGACCGACCGGCAGGCCGTGGCCATGGCCTGCGTGATCGCGCCCATGCCGCCCATCACATGCCCGACGAAACCCTGCTTGGACTCCGCACCGCCGCCCAGCAAGTGGAACAGCAGGCCGAACAGCGTGCCCGGATCGTAGGGTCCGCCGTGTTTGCCATAGAGGCTGTTCGACAGCACGAGCGACTTCAGATGCGGCGAGTCGAGCGAACGGTCGAGGAATTCGCCGAGGCTGCCGGTCGAGAACGCGACGAGATCCGAAATCTCGCGGCCGCGCAGGCCGCGGAACTGGAACGCAAAGCGCAGCAGCTCGCGCAGGCCGGCGAGCCCTCCCCGTTCCAGGTCCGGCGGCGCCTGCATGAACAGCGGTTCGAGATGGCGCGCGAGACCGGCCAGTCCCTGCTCCAGCGACAGGAAGCGCTCGCAATCGCCGGGCGCGAAGCGCATCAGCATGTCGCGCATGCGTGCGCGGTCGCTCCACCACGCCAGCACGACGCCGTCCGGCATCGCTGCCTGCACGGTTGGATTGGCGGCGATCATGCGCAGCCCGTGCTGACCGAGCGACAGGTCGCGGATGATCTCCGGCCGCAGCATGCTCGCCATGTACGAAGCCGTCGACACGCGGCAACCGGGGGCGCGGCCCGCGTCGATCTCTTCCGTGACGCAGCAGCCGCCGAGCACGTCGCGCCGTTCGAGCACGACGGTCGAAAGCCCGGCGCGTGCGAGATAGAAAGCTGCCGTCAGCCCGTTGTGCCCGCCGCCGATGATGGCGACGTCATGGCGGGGCGGGCTCACCGGATCGCAGTCAGATCGCCGAGATGGGCTTCGAGGTAACGCCGGATATCCAGGCTCGGGTCCTCCATCGGCGCATAGAACGCGCCACGGAAGCCCCGCGAG
>JALYJS010000354.1 GCA_030799345.1 Pseudomonadota bacterium
GGCTAGCTCCGGTGCGTCGACACCCGGGTGACTCGGCACTTCGCGGGGGAGAGCGTCGCCAGCCATCGCGAAACCGAGCACGAGGAAAAGACCGGCACCGTATCGCACGCGCATGACCAGGCTTTTCGTGGACTATTGCCGAAGACGGTTGACCAGCCAGAGCGCGCCACCGGCGGTCAGCAGCCAGCCGATCCAGACCGGTTG
This sequence comes from Pseudomonadota bacterium, assembly GCA_030799345.1. Taxonomy (GTDB): domain Bacteria; phylum Pseudomonadota; class Gammaproteobacteria; order Steroidobacterales; family Steroidobacteraceae; genus SCUD01. Next base: position 205 of record JALYJS010000354.1, read on the forward strand.
GGTCGCAAGCGCCGTCCAGAGAATGCCGCCGACGAACACGGCGGTGGCCGCGATGATGGCGTCGCTGCGGCGGCGGTCGGCACGCAGCTCCGCGCGCAATGCGTCGAGCGATGCGGTCTCCGTCTTCACGACGAGCTCGTCGTCGTAAGCCTGCCTGACCACACGCCGCGCGATCACCGGCAGCACCTTGATGGACTCCGCGATGTCAGGCCAGTGTCCCTTCAGGCTCTGAGCCAGCGCGCGCGGGTGATTACGCTCGCGCATCCAGTCGCGCAGGATCGGCAGCGCCGTCTTCCAGAGGTCAAGCTCGGGATAGAGCTGGCGGCCGAGCCCCTCGATATTGAGCAGTGTCTTCTGCAGCAGGATGAGTTGTGGCTGGATCTGCATCTGGAAACGCCGCGCGATATCGAACAGGTGCAGCAGCACCAGGCCGAACGAAATGTCCTTCAGCGGCTTGTTGAAGATAGGCTCGCAGACCGTACGCACGGCGCTTTCGAGTTCGTCCACCCGCGTCCCGGCCGGCACCCAGCCGCTCTCGAGATGCAGCACGGCCACCTTGCGGTAATCGCGCTCGAAGAAAGCGAGGAAATTGCCGGCCAGGTAGAGCTGGTCGCCCGGATCGAGCGTGCCGACGATGCCGAAGTCGACCGCGACATAACGCGGGTTGGCCGGGTCGCTGGCGTCCACGAAGATGTTGCCGGGATGCATGTCCGCATGGAAGAAATTGTGGCGGAACACCTGCGTGAAGAAGATCGTCACGCCGTTCTCGGCGAGTTTTGGAATATCGGCGCCGAGTTCGCGCAGGCGTTCGATCTCCGAGATCGGCACGCCGTGGACGCGTTCCATCACCATCACGTCGCGGCGGCACAGGTCCCAGTAGACCTCGGGTACGTGCAGCATCGCGGACCCCGCGAAGTTGCGCTTGAGCTGCGAGGCATTGCCCGCTTCGCGCATCAGGTCCAGCTCGTTCAGGATCGTGCGTTCGTACTCGATGACCACTTCTCGTGGCCGCAGGCGGCGGGATTCGACCCAGTAGGCCTGGGCGAGCGCCGCCAGCGTGTGCAGGACTTCGAGATCCCGCTCGATCAGTTCACGCATGTCCGGACGCAGCACCTTGACGACGACTTCCCGTCCGTCATCCAGCGTTGCCGCGTGCACCTGCGCGATCGAGGCGGCGGCGAGCGGCGTCACGTCGAAGCTGCGGAACAGTTCGGCCACCGGTCGCCCAAGCGCTTCCTCGATGCGGGCCCGCGCAGCCTCGCCAGGGAAGGGCGGCACGCGATCCTGCAGCTTTGCGAGCTCGTCCGCGATGTCGTCGGGCAAGAGGTCGCGCCGCGTGGAGACCACCTGGCCGAACTTGACGAATATCGGGCCGAGGTCCTCGAGCGCCCGGCGCAGGCGCTCGCCGCGCGAGCCCTGGCTGCGCCTCCACCAGGTCCAGGGCGACAGCCAGAAAACGAAACGCAGGGGGCGGTAGAGGTGTGTCGCGCGCACGAAGTCGTCGAGGCCGTAGCGAACCAGCACGCGATGGATGGTCAGCAGCCGTGCGGCAACGCGCCGGGAAATCATCCCGCACCCCGCGGTTTGTCGATCGCGGCGAGTCGCGCTTCGAGGCGATCGGTCGCCTCGCGCAGCCGGTCCACGTCTGCGAGGAACTCCTCGACCTCGATGCGGCTCGGCAGGTCGTGGCTCTCCTCGGTCAGGTACTCAGCCACGTTCGCCGCAAACGTATCGCGTGCGCGCCGGCCGAACGCCAGCGCTCCCCGCGCGAATCCCGCGATTTCGTGTGCCGCGACGTCGCCCGTCAGCCGCGACAGTTCCTCCTCGAAGTCCGGTCGCGCTGCGGCAAAGAGTTTCTGGAACACCTGCGCGATCTCGGCATCGCCGGCAATCTGCGCGCCGCCGGCGCGCAGCGACTGCATCGCGTCGCCCGTCGCGAGTCGGGCGAACATGATCGGACTGCCTTCGATCGTGGCATCCGGCGGCAAGTCTCCGCCGGTGTCGATCGTGATGCCCTCGGTGCCTGCGATCACGCGCAGGCGGATCGGCGTCGCCGTGACGCGGAATTCAATGGACCGGCCCGCAACCTGGGCGAGCAGGTTGCGCGCGCGCGCCGAAGCCGCGATGTTCCGGTTGAGCACTGTCGCGAATGGACGCAGCAGGTCAGGGGTCATCGGGCGCTCAATACACGAGACCGATATGCAGCGCGACGATGCCACCCGCGAGGTTGTGCCAGCGGCAATCTTCGAGTCCCGCGGACTTCATCATGTCGGCAAGCGCCGCCTGTTCGGGCTGCATGCGGATGGACTCGGCCAGGTACCGATAGCTCGCCTCGTCTCCCGCGACGAGTCCGCCGAGCTTCGGCAGCACCGTGAAGGAATAAGCGTCATACAGGGGCTTCAGCGCCTCGAGCTGCGGTTTCGAAAACTCGAGCACGAGCAGCCGGCCGCCCGGGCGCAGCACGCGCCGCATCGAGGCGAGCGCCTTTGGCTTGTCGGTGACGTTGCGCAGGCCAAAGCCGATGGTCACGCAGTCGAAGCTCTGGTCCGGGAACGGCAGGCATTCGGCGTTGGCGATGGCGAAGGCGACGCTGCGGGCAAGTCCCTTGTCGAGCAGCCGGTCGCGCCCGCGCGAGAGCATTGCGTGGTTGATGTCGGTCAGCACGGCGAGGCCCGTGGGTCCGACCTGCCGTGCGAGCCCCGCACCCAGGTCGCAGGTGCCGGATGCCACATCGAGCGCCCGGCATCCCGGGCGCAGTCCGGTCTGCGACAGTGCGAAACGCTTCCACAGCCGGTGCAGTCCGCCGGACATCAGGTCGTTCATCAGGTCGTATCTGCCGGCGACGGAATCGAACACGCCGCGCACGCGCGCGGTCTTTTCCGCGGGAGTCACCCGCTCATAGCCGAAGTCGACGGTCTTCACAGCCGTCCGATTCTACGGGTTCGGCCGCGCGCCGTCAGGCCGCCGGCGGGTCAGGGACCGGACGAGCTTCACGACCAACACGGCGATGCCACCGGCGACGATGCCGGCGACGGCATTGGCCACCATCGGTGTCAAAGCTCCGAGCACCACACCCGCGCCGGGAATCGTCGCGGCATCGACAGCCGCTGCCTTGATC
>JALYJS010000386.1 GCA_030799345.1 Pseudomonadota bacterium
GATCTCCCGCGTGATGAACGAGAAGTACTTCGGCGGTGCAAATAGCGTCGGCAGGCAGATCCGCTGGGACGACCGGGAATTCCGTATCGTCGGCGTGCGTGACCACTGGCAGCCGATGCCGACGTTCTACGACGTCAATAACGGCAACCTCCAGGAATCGGAAGAAGTCTACCTGCCGTTCGGCTGGAATGCCGCTGCCGAGATTTACAGCGCCGGCAACACCAATGGCTGGAAGCCGGAAGAGATCAACACCTACCAGGATTTCCTGAACTCCGAGAGCATCTGGGTCCAGGCCTGGGTCGAGCTGCCGGATGCCGCAACGCGCGAACGCTTCCAGGCCTTCCTCGACAACTACGCCATGGGCCAGAAAGAAGGGGGGCGTCACCAGCGGCCGATCAACAACCGCCTCACTCCCGTCGACCAGTGGCTCATCGACAACGATGTGGTCGGCAACGACGACCGTGTGCTCGTTGGCCTGGCGTTTGCCTTTCTCGCGGTCTGCCTGCTGAACACGGTGGGGTTGCTGCTCGCCAAATTCCTGAACAATGCGGCGATCACCGGCGTGCGCCGCGCACTCGGCGCGAGCCGTCGCCAGGTGTTCCTGCAGCATCTGGTCGAGGTCGGCGTGATCTCGGGCATCGGCGCCCTGCTGGGCCTCGCGCTCGGCGCGCTCATGCTGATGGGCCTGCGCGCGCTCTACACGCTCGACCCGACCGACACAGGCGGCACGCAGGCGATCGCGCACGTGGATGTCACGAGCATCGTGACCGCGCTCGGACTCGCTCTCCTCGCAACCATCGCCGCCGGGCTCTATCCCGCGTGGCGGATCGGCCGCATCCCGCCGGCCGTTTACCTGAAGGCACAGTGACATGACAGCCTGGAACATCCGTCCCATTGCCTCGGCGCTCTGGCGCAATCGCACCGGCGCGCTGCTGGTCGCCCTGCAGATCGCGATCGGCCTCGCGGTCCTCGTCAATGCGGTCTACGTGGTCAAGCAGCGCGTCGACAAGATCAACCGGCCGCACGGAATGGACGTCGAGAACATCTTCGTCATCGCCAGCACCGGGTTCAGCCGCGACTTCGACTACGACGCGTCCTGGCGGGAGGACCTCGCCTACCTGCGTGCCCTGCCGGGCGTGAAAGCGGCGACCAGCGTCAGTCATATCCCGCTGTCCGGTAGCGGCAGTTCCAATGGATTCACCAGCAAGCCGTCACAGCCGGGAGACGAATCGGTGCCGGCCAATAACTTCGACGTGGACGAGCAGGCGATCGATGCGCTCGGCGTCAAGCTTGCGGCCGGCCGCAATTTCGCGCCGCACGAAATCCTGCCGCCGACGGACGGCTATGAATTCGCGTCGCAGGTCATCATCACCCGCGAATTCGCAAAAGGCCTGTTCCCGGAGGACGGAAACGCGCTCGGCAAGACGATCTACGACGGATTGAACCGCCCTGCCACGGTCATCGGCATCATCGAGACCATGCACGGTTCCTGGGTGGGCTGGGATAAGTTGGGCCAGGTGATGCTGGTTCCCCGCGTCAGCAGCGGCCCGGCCGCCCTGTATCTCGTCCGCACCGAGCCCGGCCGCCAGGCGGAGCTGATGCGCACGGCGGAGGAGCACCTCGCAAACAGCAACCCCGACCGGTTGCTGCGCTGGGTCCGCCCGATGGAGTACTTCGTCCGCCAGTCGTATCTCGAGGACCGCAACATGGCGATCTTCCTGACCAGCGTGACGAGCGCGCTGCTCGCGATCACCGCGCTCGGCATCTTCGGACTTGCGACCTTCAACGTCTCGACGCGCATCCGCCAGATCGGCACGCGTCGTGCCGTGGGCGCGCGGCGGCTCGACATCGTGCGGCACTTCCTGGTCGAGAACTGGATGATCACGACCGCGGGAATCGTCGCGGGCTGCGGCTTCGCACTCGCGGTCGGCTACTGGATCTCGGTCAAGTACGAACTGCCCCGGCTTGACCTCTACTACCTGGTCGGCGGCGTGCTCGGCATCTGGATCATCGGCCTGGCCGCGGCCCTGCAGCCGGCCCGCCGGGCCTCGGCGATCTCGCCGGCGGTCGCCACGAGGACGGTCTAGACTGCCGTGGCCGTTGCAACCGATTCCGGAGTCCATGCATCCAAACCCATGAAGGAAAAGGACGAACAGGGACTCCAGGACAGCTTGGGCGAGCGCACCGTACTCGTCATCGATGACAGCGAAGCCGTGCGCACGGCACTCGATGTATTGCTGTCCATGCACGGCGCCCGCGTGGTCGGCGCCGACTCGGCCGCCGCCGGCATGGAGGTGCTGGCGCGCGAACCGGTCGACCTCGTCGTCCAGGACATGAACTTCCGGCGCGAGGCGACTTCCGGCGAGGAAGGCGTGACGCTGTTTCGCCACATCCGCTCGCTGCATCCGGAACTGCCGGTGATCCTGCTGACCGCGTGGACGCATCTCGAGACCGCGGTCGAGCTGGTCAAGGCCGGCGCCTCCGATTACGTCGCGAAGCCCTGGGACAATGCGCGACTCCTGACCACGGTGCGAAACCTGCTCGATCTGCAGACCGCGCGTGCGGAGAACCGCGCGATCCGCCGTCAGCGCGCGGCGGCGCGCGCCGGGCTCGCGGCGCGTTTCGAGCTCAAGGGACTCGTCTATGAGAGCGAGGCGATGCAGACGCTCGCTTCGACCGCGGCGCGTGTCGCGCATGCCGACGTGCCGGTGCTGATCAGCGGCCCGAACGGCGCCGGCAAGGAAGTGATCGCCGACATCATCCATGCGAACTCGACCGTGAAATCCGGCCCGTATGTGAAGGTCAATCTCGGCGCGCTGCCGGACACGCTGATGGAAGCGGAGCTGTTCGGAACGGAGGCGGGCGCCTTTACCGGCGCTAAGGGGCGCACCGGGCGCTTTGAAGCGGCCGACGGCGGCACGATCTTCCTCGACGAACTCGGTAACCTGTCGGCGCTCGGCCAGGCGAAGCTGCTGCGCGTGCTGCAGACCGGCGAGTACGAACGGCTCGGCTCCAACACGACGCGCAAGACGCGCGCACGCGTGATCGCCGCGACCAATGCGAACCTCGCGAACCTGATCCGCGAGGGGCGCTTCCGCGAGGACCTGCTCTATCGACTGAACGTGATCGAACTCGAAGTGCCGCCGCTCGCGGCGCGCCAGGACGACATCCTGCCGCTCGCACAGCATTTCCTGGAGCCTGGATTCCGGCTGTCGCAGGACGCGCTGCGCGCGCTCGTGCGCTACCCGTGGCCGGGCAATGTGCGCGAGCTCCGAAATGTCATCCACCGCGCCTGCCTGCTGTCGGTGGATACCGTCGTGACGGCCAAGGCGCTGGCCCTGCCGGTCGTCCCGGAGCCCGCCGACGGTTCGCATATCGACCGGCAGACGATCGAGCAGGCGCTGCTGCTCGCCGACGGCGTCGTTGCGCACGCGGCCCGCGATCTGGGACTGTCGCGCCAGGCACTCTATCGGCGCATGGAAAAGCTCGGCCTCAAGACACCCGTCGATCCCGGCCGGACCACCGCGAACGGCTAGCCGGGCAGCCGTTACGGTTGCCGCCGCAAGGCTGCCTGCACTACGCTCGCATCCCGTCCGGAGGCTCCCATGAAGTTCCTGCGACTCGCTCCCGTGTTGCTCCCGGCCTTGGCGGCGCTGCCGCTGCAGGCCGCGACCGACGACCGCGCGCGCGTGACGGCGCTCGCGGATCGTTTCGTCGAGGAATACCAGAAGAATTTTCCGGTGTCCTACGGCTTCATCGGCCTGCCGCAGCAACGCAGCGACGGCGTGGACATCAATTCGCCAGCGGACATCGCGCGCTGGCATGAGCTGATGCAGAGCATGGCGGCGGAGCTGGCGACCATCGATCCCGATGCCTTCGTGGTCGAGCCGGAGTGGGTCACCTGGCAATTCCTCGATCACGCCTTCCGGCAGAGCGCGGCGACGCGCGTCTGCCGCAGCGAGTTGTGGGGTGTTTCCGCGTTCGGCTGGCAGGCCGGGCTGTCGCAGGTCGCGGGTATTCAGCCGGTGGCCACGGACGAGGCGCGCGCGCAGGCGCTGTCGCGCTGGCGCGATTACGGCCCATGGATGGATCGCGAGATCGCCAACCTCAAGGAAGGGCAGCGGCTGGGGTATTCCGCGACCCAGGCCGCGGTCCGGTCCACGCTGAGCCAGCTCGACCAGATGCTCGCGCAGAAGCCGGCGGAGTCCACCCTGATGGACCCGGCGACCCGCGACAAGACGCCCGCCTTCGCGGCGGAGTGGCAGAAAGTCATCGAAGGAACCGTCTGGCCCGGAATCACGCGCTATCGCGATTTCCTGCGCGACCAGTACCTGCCGAATGCGCGGCCAACGCCTTCGCTCGAATCCATGCCGGGGGGTCGCGAGTGCTATCGCGGGCTCATCTTCGCGATCACGACCGTCGATGCCGATCCGGCCGCGCTGTTTGAGCTCGCACAGAAAGAAGTGGAGCGCGAACGCGGCGTTGCGCTGGATCTCGGGCGCAAGCTGTTCGGCGACAAAGCCGGGGACTGGAACTCGCTCGCCGATCTCATCCGCGCGGATCCCGCCGAGCGCTTCAAGTCCGCGGACGAGGTTCGCGACTTTACGCAGCGCACCTACGAACGGGCCGAGACCGCTGCCGGCAGGATGGTGCTCACGCCGCCTGTCGGCAAGGTGGTGCTCGAGCCATTCCCGGAGTTCCAGCAGCCGACCGCGCCGGGCGGCCAGTACATTCCGGCGGCGGACGACGGCAGCCGGCAGGCGACCTACCTGTACCGGAACGTGACGGCGGATCTTTACCGCTCGTCCCTGCAGAACGTGATCCTGCACGAGACCCTGCCGGGTCATCACCTGCAGATCCAGTTCCTCGCGGAACACGGACGCAAGGGCAATCACCCGATCGCGCGCGTGCTGTACTTCAGCGGGCCGGGCGAAGGCTGGGCGACGTATTCGGAGGATTTCGCCTACGAACTCGGTCTCTATGAAACGGACCGCGATTACATCGGCCGCCAGATGAGCTCGATCACGCCGATGATGATGGTAGACCTCGGCATGCAGGTGAAGGGCTGGACCACGGAGCAGTCGATCCGGTACCTGCAGGAGGGGATGCCACTGCGTCCGCCGCAGCGTGCCGAGCAGTCGGTCGCGCTCATCAGCAGCGTCCCGGGACTGGTGCACGCGTATCCGCTCGGCGGCGTGAAGTGGGCCGAGATGCGCGCCCGCGCCGAGGCCGCGCTGGGAGCCAGATTCGACCTGCGGGCGTTTCACCAGGTATTGCTCGAGGACGGCATGCTGCCCTTCGCCGCCCTCAATGCGAAGCTCGACCGGTGGATCGCGGGGCAATGACGGCGGCCTGAGCCGGCGCCGTCGCGATATTCGGGAATAACCAGCCCATGTCCAGCAAGCCGCGCGCCAGCTGGTCGCTGGCCGGTCGCATCGTTCTCGTGCTCTGCACCGTGGCGATCGTCGTCGCGGTCGCGGCACTGGTGCTTCATCACTACGTGGAGTCGCCCTGGCTTGCGGGCGCGGCGGCGCTCTTGATCACGCTGCCGCCCTCCATCCTGCTCACGTCCCGGCTCTTCAACCGCTGGAGCAACAGCATCCGCGCAGTGACCGACGGCATCGGCAGCCTGCGCGACCGCGACTTCAGCGTCAGCGT
>JALYJS010000399.1 GCA_030799345.1 Pseudomonadota bacterium
GGGCTGGTTCGCTCGCTCACCACCCGCCCGCCGCTGGTGCCGCGCCGGTGCAAGGCGGCCGCAGGCGCATCGACGCGGGTGCGGGCCGGTCGGGGTCCCGAGCGAGCGAATTGGTTCGATTCTTCTCCGGTGAGCGAGCGAGGGAACCCCGGCCGGCCTGGAACCCGCGTCCATACGACGTACGCTAGACTTGCGATCCTGTCGATACCGGGAGGCGGCCATGCGTGCGACGAATGCGATCGGATGGCTGGCGGCGATGCTGGTCCTGACCGGCTGCGGCGGTGGCGAGCCGGAGCGGGAGGAGGAGCCGATGAAGGTCGAAGACACGGTGTTCGGCGACCTGATCGGCACCCAGGACAAGGCGCGCGACCGCACGAATGCGGCGATGGAGACCCATCGCGAAGCGCTGGAATCGCAGCTCGAGGCGGACGAAGGCGCGCCGCCCGAGGAATAGCGGCCTGCCGGAGTGAATCGCACGCTGATGTGGGCGTTGCGCGGTGTCATGCGCGTCTTTGTGCGCGCGACCGTCGTGCCCGAGGACTCGCTGCAGCGCCTGCATGGGCGCGCGCGGCACCTGCTCTACGTGCTCGAGGAGCGCAGCACCTCCGACTTGCTCGCGCTCGAAATCGCCTGCATGAAGGGCGGGCTGCGCCGCCCGGGTAAGCGGCTCAAGCTCAGGAATCTCGATCTGCCGCATTCGACGGCCGCGCTCGAGCGGCGCGCGGGCGTGCTGCGCCGCCGCGCCGACCGCAGGACGCCGCGGGAGCTGACGGTTGCCATCGCGGCGACCGCCGCCGACCCCGCACTCGAACTCGACATCGTGCCGGTCGCGGTCTACTGGGGCCGTGCGCCGCAACGCGAGAAATCCTGGCTCCGGCTGATTTTTTCCGAGAACTGGGCGCTGGTAGGACCGTTCCGCCGGTTGCTGTCGATCGTGTTCAACGGGCGCAATACGCTGATCCGGCTCGGCGAGCCGCGATCGCTGCAAAGCTACACGGGCGCGCGCCGCCTGTTGAAGGATATGCGCGCCGAGTTCAGGCACATGCGCACCGACACGCTCGGGCCCGACCTGTCGAGCCGGCGCGCGATCGTCGCGCAGGTGCTGCGCACGCGTGCGGTGCGCCAGGCGGTGCGCCAGGAAATCCGCGACACCAAACGCACGCGTCGCGACGGTTTGCGCATGGCGCGCCGCCACGCACTCGAGATCGCCGCCAATTACTCGCATGCCTTCATACGGGTGGCCGAGCAGGTCCTGACCCGGTTCCTGACGCGGGTTTACGACGGCGTCGAGGTGCGGAATGCCGAGTATCTTGAGCGCCTGCCGCCGGCCTGCGAGATCGTCTATGTGCCCTGCCATCGCAGCCACGTCGACTATCTGCTGCTCTCGTACGTGATCTACCGGCGCGGCTATGCGGTGCCCTATGTGGCGGCCGGCATCAACCTGAATCTGCCGGTGATCGGGCGGCTGCTGCGCAAGGGTGGCGCATTCTTCATCCGCCGCAGTTTCCGCGGCAGCGGGCTCTATCCGATCGTTTTCATGAAGTACGTGGACGTGATGATGAACCGCGGTCATCCGATCGAGTTCTTCATCGAGGGCGGACGCAGCCGGACCGGGCGCCTGCTGCGCCCGCGCACCGGCATGCTGACGATGACCATGCGCAGCTTCCTGCGCGATACGCGCCGGCCGGTGGCGTACGTGCCGGTGTATTTCGGCTACGACCGCCTGCTCGAAGGCGAAAGCTACATCGACGAGCTGCTCGGCCGGCCAAAGCCGAAGGAATCGGTCGGCGGCCTGCTGCGGGTGCTGCCGCAGCTACGGCGCGAGCTCGGCCATGTGCACGTCGCATTCGGCGAGCCGCTGCTGCTCGACGGCGTGCTCGACCGGGTCCATTCCGGCTGGCGCAGCGAGGTGCGCGACGAGAACTCGCGCCCGGTCTGGTTCGGCGACGCCGTCGACGAAGTTGCCAACGAGATCCTGCGCCGGGTCAACGCCGCTGCGGCCGTGACCCCGATCAACCTGCTGTCCGTCGCGCTGCTTGCCGTCCCGCGCCAGGCGATGCTGGAGAACGACCTCGAGCGACAGCTGCAGCTCTACATCGAGTTGCTGCGGGCATTTCCTTACTCGCCGGACGTCTCGGTCGCGGCCGACGACGGCGCTGCGATCATCCGCCAGGGCGAGCAGATGGGGTTACTCGAGCGCCGCACGCATCCACTCGGCGACGTGCTGCGCATGGTCGAGCAGAACGCGGTGCTCGCAACCTACTACCGCAATAACGTCCTGCACCTCTTTGCATTGCCGTCGCTCGTCGCCTGCGCCTTCCTCAATAACCCGACCATGCGGCACGAGGACATCCAGCGCCTGGTCTGGCGCGTGTACCCGTACATTCGGGCCGAACTGTTCCTGCGCTGGCGCGAGGAAGAGCTACCCGGGATCGTCGACGGTGTGCTGGCGGCGCTGGCCGGGCAGGGGCTCCTGGAGCATGTAGCTGACGGCACCGCGTGGCGGCGGCCGCGCACCGGCACCGAGGAGGCCGTGCGGCTCTCGGTCCTCGCGCAGGCGACGATCCAGACCATCGAGCGCTACTACCTTGCGATCGCACTGTTGCTGCGCTCCGGCCCGTCGACGCTTACGCCGGAAGCGCTCGAGCAGCGCTGCGTCGCCATGGCCCAGCGCATGTCGATGCTCTACGGGCTGGCCGCGCCGGAATTCTTCGACCGCACGATGTTCCGGGACTTCATCGACCTGCTGCGCCAGCGCGGCGTGGTCCGCCAGGACGGCGAGGGGCGGCTAACCTACGATGAAGCCCTCGTTGCCGTCGCCGACGACGCGCGCGTCGTGCTGTCCGAGCAGATCCGCAACAGCATCCTGCAGGTGACGCACAGCTGACCGCAGCCCGTTTTGCGGTGCAAAGTGCCAGTGCTGATATATCCTTGCCGCGAACCCGCCGGGTCCTGTTTTCGGGGAGCGACATGACCAAGAAATCCACACTCACCCTGCTCATTGCCGCGCTCTCGGCGCCGGGCGGTGCCCAGGCAATCGATTTCACAGCGGGCGAATGGACTGGCAGCCTCAATACCACGGTTTCATTCGGTCAGTTGTACCGCGACGAAAAACGCGATCCGCGGCTCATCGGCACGGCGAATGGCGGCGTCGGCCGCTCGCCGAACATAGACGACGGCAACCTCAATTACAGCGAGGGCCTGGTTTCGAGCGGCTTCAAAATGGTCTCGGAACTGTCGCTCGACCGGGATAATTTCGGCATCTTCGTGCGCGGCTCGGCGCTGTACGATCTGGAAATCGAGGACGACGATCCGGAGCGGACGCCGATCTCGCCGCAAGGCCGCGACCTCACCGGTTC
>JALYJS010000464.1 GCA_030799345.1 Pseudomonadota bacterium
ATCACGGGCGGCGCATCCGGTCTCGGGCTCGCGACTGCCGCACGCCTGGTCGCTGCGGGCGGCAAGGCGGCGCTGCTCGATGTACAGGATGACGTCGGCAAGAAAGCGGCCGCGGCACTCGGACCGGGAGCCCGCTATCACCATTGCGACGTGACCAGCGAGAGCGACGTGGATGCGGCGGTCGCCGCAGCGGCTCGGGGGATGGGCGGGCTCAACGTCGCGGTCTCCTGCGCGGGCGTCGCGACCCCCGGCAAGCTGCTCGGACGCGACGGGCCGCTCTCCTCCGCCGCGTTCCTGCGCGTGCTGCAGATCAACACGCTCGGTACCTTCCTGCTCGATCGCGCAGCGGCCGCGCTCATGCAGAACAACACGCCCGCCGCCGACGGCGAGCGCGGACTGCTGATTCACACCGCCTCCGTCGCCGCCTTTGAAGGACAGATTGGGCAGGTCGCGTATGCGACTTCCAAGGCCGCAGTCGCGGGAATGGTGTTGCCGCTCGCGCGGGAACTCGCGCGCTTCGGCATCCGCGTGATGGGCATTGCGCCCGGCATCTTCGGCACGCCGATGATGGCGGGACTGCCGCAGGAGGCGCAGGACTCGCTGGGCCGGCAAGTGCCGTTCCCGCCGCGTCTCGGGCGGCCCGAGGAATATGCGGATCTCGTGGCCGCGATCTGCACGAACCGCATGCTGAATGGCGAGACCATTCGGATCGATGGCGCCATCCGGATGGCGCCGCGATGAAACCCGTGCGCACGCTGACGATTGCCATGCTGTTGTCGCTCGCTACGGCGGGCTGCGCGACGACTTCACCGCCCGCGGTCGAGGCCGCGGCACCAGTCACTGCATCCGCGCCAGCGGGCATCAACATCCCCGTCGAGTACTACACGCTCGGCAACAGCCTGAAGGTCGTGTTGTCGCGCGACACGACCTCCCCGACCGTGACCGTCGGCGTGTATTACCGCATCGGCTTCCGCATCGAGCCGCAGGGCCGCACGGGGTTTGCCCACCTGTTCGAGCACCTGATGTTCCAGGGCTCCGCGAATCTCGGAAAGATGGAATTCATCCGGCTGGTCGAGGGCAATGGCGGAGTCGTCAACGGCTCGACCCGGTTTGACTACACGAACTACTTCCAGATCGTGCCAGCCCACACGCTCGAAACCGTGCTGTGGGCCGAAGCCGACCGCATGAAGGGCCCCGCGATCACCCAGGAAAACCTCGTGAACCAGCAGGGCGTCGTCAAGAACGAGGTGCGCGTCAACGTGCTGAACCAGCCCTACGGCGGTTTCCCATGGCTCTCGATGCCGCAGGTCGCGAACAGGAACTGGCATAACGCGCACAATTTTTACGGCGATCTCGCGGACCTGGATGCCGCGACACTCGACGATGCGCGTGACTTCTTCGATACGTACTACGGTCCGAACAATGCGGTGCTCGTGGTCGCCGGCGACTTCGACGCCGCAACGGCGCGCTCCTGGATCGAGAAGTACTTCAGCGTCATCCCGTCGCGGCCGGCGCCGGAACAACCCGATCTCGCGGAACCGCCGCAGCTGGCCGAACAGCGCGCGAGCTATGTCGATCGTCTTGCGCCGCGGCCTGCGCTCGCGCTCGCCTGGCATGTGCCGCCGCGCGACACGCCCGACCACTACGCCTTCGGACTGCTCGACCAGATCCTGCTGCAGGGCGAGGACAGCGTGCTATGGCAGCGCCTGGTGCAGCAGCGCGGTTATTCGAGTTCGGTTTCCGGCGGCATCAACCTGCTCGGGAACCAGTTCACCTATGACGGTCCGATGCTGTGGATGTTCTCCCTCGTGCATGACCCCTCGGTGGCGCCCGAAACGATCGTGTCGGACATCGACGCGGAGATTGCCCGGCTGCAGGCGGAACCGCCGTCCGACGCCGAACTGACCCGCGCACTGACCAAGATCCGCGCCGACCTGTATGACCTCGCGGGATCCAGCACACGCTTCGGCCTGCTCGATCTGCTCGCCTCCTTTGCGCTCTTCGATGACGACCCGGCGCGGATCAACCGCATCGAGTCGGATTTCCGCGCGGTGACACCTGCCCAGATCAGCGAGGTCGCGCGCCGTTACCTGACACCTGCCACACGAACCATCCAGATCGTCGAGCCCGGCGGCGCCGCGCAGGCCGCGCCATGAGCCGGTTGCTCGCCTTGCTGCTGCTGACGTTCATTGCCGCTCCGGCCGGGCTGGCGCGGGAAACGCCGCCCGCACCCGGGGAGCCGCGGGATTTCAGGCTGCCCGCCAAGGAAACGTTGCGGCTGCCGAACGGGCTGTCGATGACCTTCATCGACTACGGCAGCGTGCCCAAGGTCACTGTCCTCGCGGTCGTGCGCACGGGCAACATCGACGAGGCCGAGTCGACCTGGCTGGCCGATGTCGCCGTCGAGATGCTGAAGGAAGGCACGGCGACACGCAGCGCCACCGACATCGCCCACGAAGCCGCCGGCATGGGTGGCTCGCTCAATGTCGGCGCCGGCGCCGAGCAGACCAGCGTCGGAATTTCCGTGCTGTCGGAACACGCCGTACCCGCAGTGAAGCTGGTCGCGGACGTGCTGCGCAATCCGCGGTTCCCGGAATCGGAGTTGCCGCGGGTCATCGCCAATTTCGAGCGCAGCCTCGCCGTCGCCCGCTCGGATCCACAGGGACTGGCAGACGAAGCGCTCGCGAGGCTCGTGTTCGGCGACCACCCTTTCGGGCGGTCGCTGCCGCGGGACGGGCAGCTTGCGGGCTACGATATGGCCGCCGTGCGCGGTTTTCACGCGCAGAATTTCGGGGCAGGTCGGACCCACGTCTACGTTGCCGGCCGCTACGATCGTGCGGCACTCGAGGCCGCGCTCAAGGACGCCTTCGGCGACTGGCCGGCGGGCCGGCCGGCAACGGTCCTGCCGGCGCTACCGAGCGACACGCTGCAACTCGCGTTGATCGACAGCCCCGATGCGCCGCAGTCCTCCGTGCGCATCGCCGTACCGGTGCCCCATCCGGCCGCTGCCGATTATTTCCAGACGACACTGACAAACAGCCTGCTGGGCGGCACATTCAGCTCGCGCATCATGACCAATATCCGCGAGGACAAGGGCTACAGCTACTCGCCGAGTTCGTCCATTGGCGCCCGGCGCGGTAGCGCACTGTGGGTGATGCAGGCCGAGGTCACGACCGAACACACGGCCGCTGCGATCACGGAGATCTTCAATGAGATCGACCGGTTGCAGCGTGAAGCGCCGCCAGAAGCCGAGCTGCAGGCGATCAAGGCCTATCGTTCGGGAATCTTCGTGATCTCGAATTCGTCGCCGAACGGCGTGCTGGGCCAGTTCGCCTTCATGGACTTGCACGGCCTGCCGCCGGAGTTCCTGACCAACTGGGTCGCCAGCATCCATGCGGTGACGCCGGCTGAAGTCAGCACGATCACCGGCGAGTACATCCGGCGCGAGCGCATGACGGTCGTCGTTGCGGGCGACCTGGCGAAGATTGCTGACACCGTGCGCGCGCTGCCGCAGTTCCAGGGAGCGAAGATGCCGTGACGGATCGCGACGTCATGGAATACGACGTCGTCATCGTCGGCGCCGGCCCCGCCGGCCTCGCCTGCGCGGTGCGCCTGAAGCAGCTGAAGCCTGATCTCACCGTCTGCGTTCTGGAGAAGGCCTCCACCATCGGCGCACACATGGTCTCGGGCTGCGCGCTCGAGACGGAATCGCTCGATGCGCTGCTGCCGGAATGGCGCCAGTCGCCGCCCGCCATCTGCGTGCCCTGCAAGCGCGACGAATTCTGGTACTTCACGAAGAAGGGCGGCATCCGCCTGCCGAATCCGCCGCAGATGCACAACCGCGGCAACCTCATCGTCTCGCTCGGCCAGCTCGTGCCCTGGATGGCGGGCCGCGCCGAAGCGATGGGCGTCGACGTGTTTCCGGGCTACGCGGCGGCCGAAGCGCTGGTCGATGACGACGGTCGCGTCTCGGGCGTGCGCATCGGCGACATGGGACTTGAGCGGGACCGCACGCCGGGCCCCGGCTTCACGCCGGGCGCGGACATCCGCGCCGGCACGACGATCCTCGCCGAGGGCTGCCGCGGCAGCGTCACGAAGCAACTCGTCGCCCGCCTCGGTCTCGCGGACGGCTGCTCACCTCAGAGCTATGGTCTCGGCATCAAGGAGCTCTGGCAATTGCCGCCGGGCCGAGTCGAGCCGGGACTCATTCATCACTCGGTCGGCTGGCCCGCGGATTCGAAAACCTACGGCGGCAGTTTCCTGTACCACCTCGATCGGGATCAGCTCTATGTCGGATACG
>JALYJS010000481.1 GCA_030799345.1 Pseudomonadota bacterium
TCTTCGTGCCGAACAACGACGCACCGTTTGGCCCGCCGCAGCCCTCCACGGCCTCGTTTGCCGGGAAGTTGAAGGAACTCGGGTTGCCGGTGGCACGCATTGCGAGCGTCCACGGCAGGACGGCGACCATCCAGGAGTTCCGGGGCGCCACCGAGCGCTAATACCGCGCGGGTCGCCGATGCACTACAGTCCGGTTCGGCGAGGGCCGGACGGCAGGCGTTGGCGCGATGGAACTGATAGGCAAACTCGCGGCTTCGGTCGGTCTGCGCCGACCGGCCGATAATTTTTCGACGGGTCAGGTCTGTGCGCTTGCGCCGATCGTGCTCGGCGGCTGCGGCCGTTCCGGCACGACTCTTTTGCGCATGATCCTCGATTCGCACCCCGCGATCTGCTGCGGGCCCGAATCGAATGTCTTTCGACGCAGTGCACTGGACCCGGGCGAACTCGCCCAGAAGTTCGACCTGGATCCGGTCCAGGTCCGGGAAATTCACCGATCCGCCGATTCGCGACCAGCCTTTATTGAAGCCTTCGCGGCGCTCTGCATGGCGCGCGCGGGCAAGTACCGCTGGGCCGAGAAGACACCCCGTAACATCCGCCGGCTCGACGTGATTTTCCGGCATTTCCCGCAAGCCCGCTTCATCCACGTGCTGCGCGACGGACGCGATGTCGCGTGTTCGCTTCGCACCCATCCGCGTCACAAGGTCGTGAATGGCGAACTCGTGCCGCTCAAAACCTGGAAACCCATCTCCGGCTGTGCGCGGCGCTGGCGTGACGACATCGAACGTTCACGGCCGTACTGGTCCGATCCGCGCTTCCTCACCCTGCGTTACGAGGCGCTGGTCCGGGAACCGCATCCCGTGCTCGAGCGGCTGATGGCGTTCATCGCCGAAGCCTGGGATGACGGCATGCTCGAACATGCCGGCACCGGCTCGCCATTCCGCAACGTGACGACCTTTGCGCAGAATCCGGAGGCGCTGGGGCCCGTGAACACCCTGGCCGTGTCGCGCTGGGAACGCGATCTCGACGCAAAAGACCGGCGGATCTTCAAGCGCATCGCTGGAAAACTGCTGATCGAACTCGGCTACGCGGAGGATGACGACTGGTAGCGCGCGCCGGCGCGCAGGCGCAAAAAAGGCGGCGCCAGAGGAGCCGCCTTCGAGGGACCGGCAGTCATGCCGGTCGATCGGTCAGGGAGTGAAGTTCAGATACGGCAGCACGAAGTCCTGTGCGTCGTCGATATCCGTGCGGAACTGGTAGTCATTGCCATTGCACTGCGGTGCGATGCCATACGAGTTGACCGCCATCACGATGTTGGTTTCCGCGCCGGTCACCGGATCGATGTAGAACGCAGGTCCGCCGGAATCGCCGGAACAGGTGCCACCGGAGCCGCTGCCCTTGCCGGGATTGTTGGTGAACTTGAAGTTCTGCTCGCCGATCGTGCTGCTGACCGCCAGCCCGGTTACCGCCGATGTCGCGGCATAGCGGACAAAGTCGTCTCCGGCGAATGCCGGTATGCGACCTTGCAGTCCAAAGCCCACGATGCGTGCCTGGCGCTCGCTGATCTTGCCGCGCGCCTTGCGCAGGTAGTCGAACTGGCCGCCGGACGGCATCTCACCGTATTCCGCCACGTAGATCGGCTGCTCCAGCAGGACCAGACCGATGTCGAACGTGTCCGGGAACTCGGCGTAATCGTTGTACTCCGGATGCGGGACGGCCTGGCCGGCGACCCAGGTCGCATCCAGCCATGCGGTGACGCCCGGATAACCCGGCAGTTCACTCGCGATCGCGGCATCGATATCCGCGTCATTCCGGACATAGGTGACGCTGTTCACTTCGCCGCCGCCTTCCGTGCAGTGGCCCGCCGTCAATACGACATAAGGCGTCAGCAAGGTGCCGCTGCAGCTGAAGTAGCCGACGCCGTTCTGGACGAACAGGAGCGCGACGACATTGGGATGGTCGTCCCCGTCCGGTTCGCCCCAGGTGATGGCTGTGGCGGGCGTGGCGACGACCGCCAGGCCGAGGGCCGCGACGGCCCCAAGATAGTTCCTCATTTGTGAATCCCCTTATTGATAGATCGAGCCGAAAACACTAACACGCTGACATACGGCTTGTACGTGTGACTTTGCGCACAGACAGCGGGGCTGCCCCGGCGTTATCTTCCTTAGTCGCCGGTGCGCCGTTTGCGCACGGTATTCGAGGAGCGGAACGATGAAAAATTCCATGCTGGTCGGACT
>JALYJS010000034.1 GCA_030799345.1 Pseudomonadota bacterium
TCTGGCCGGGTTCGACCAGCAGCTTGGCGTTGTGCGCATAGCGCGTCACGTAGCCATTGCCATGCGTGATCTCGATCAGGCGCCCGTAGCCGCCGTCAGGGCCCGCGTGGCTCACGATGCCGTCCGCGACCGCGAGTACGCGCGTGCCCGGCGCACCGGCGAAGTCGAGCCCGCTATGCGTCGCCTGATTGCCATCGAATGGATCGGTGCGCTGGCCGTAAAGCGACGAGATGTAGCCGGATTCCACCGGACGGCCGCCCGGCACGATCTGCTGGGCCAGTTCGCGCGTCAGGATCAGGTTCGAGAGCGCCGTCAGCTGGCGGCGGCGATCGTCGATCTGCGCGTCCAGCGATCCGATCATCGAATCGAGCGCGGGGACCACCGGACCTTCGCCCTGCCCGGTTTCCGGTCCGCCAACCGCCGGCGGGTTGTCGAAATCGAATTCGCCCCGGTTCAGCTTGGCGACATCGGTCAGGTGCTTGCCGAGCGCATCGAGCCGCAGCAACTGTGCCTGCATCTGGCCGACGCGTTTTGCGAGTACCGCGACCTGGTCGTTGACGTCGCGCTGGATGCGCGCGAGCTCCGCATCCTGGGACGTCAGATCTTCGCCCCAGCGGGCCAGCGTAAATTCGCCGAGTGGATTGACCGCGCCCCAATGCCCGCCTGCCAGGTAGGCGGCAGCCATCAGTGAACTGACGGCGATACCACCGGCGGCGTATATGAGGACGCGCTTCAAGCTCATAATGATCGCTGACCCCGGACCCCTCGGGGCCACGCTAATCTAACGCAATTTGCCAAAAAAACCCTTAAGACTCAAGTACTTTCAAAACCGCACAGGAGCATAATCTGCCCTCCAAAACGAAAAAACCGACGCACGTCAGTCACTTGCTGGCCGAAGGCACCGGAATGCTGCAACGGCTGCGCGAGGGCGCGGTCGAGGCGGACCGCACGCTGGCCGTATTAAGACAGTCACTGCCGCCAGAAGTCGCGACCCGGGTTTGGGGCGCGGTTCTCAAGGATGGGACCTTGACGGTGCTGGTGCGTTCGGCCGCCTGGGGCACTCGCGTGCGCTATCTGGCGCCGGAATTCGCCAACAAGGTGGCGGCCGGGCTCGGGGCAAGCATCGACCAGGTCAAGGTCAAGGTGCGCGCCGGGCGCTGATCAGGCGGTTGCCCCGGCCGCGGTATAGGAAATCGGGGCAGCCCCCGCATCGCGGAAGGTCACTTCTTCCCAGGCGGTGGCATCGGCCAGCATGGCCCGCAACAACCGGTTGTTCAGGCCATGGCCGGATTTGAATCCGGTGAACTCCCCGATCAGCGAATGGCCGAGCAGGTACAAGTCGCCGATCGCGTCCAGGATCTTGTGGCGCACGAATTCATCTTCGTAGCGCAGACCGTCCTCATTCAGGATGCGGTAATCGTCGAGCACGATTGCATTATCGAGCGTGCCGCCGAGGGCCAGGTTGCGGCCGCGCAGCGTCTCGAGGTCACGCATGAAACCAAAGGTCCGCGCGCGGCTGACTTCACGCAGGAAGGTCGTCGTCGAAAAATCCATCGTCGCGCGCTGCGAGTGGCGATGAAACACCGGGTGATCGAACTCGATCTCGAAGTTGACCCGGAAGCCCTCGTGCGGATCGAACCGGGCCCATTTGTCGCCGTCATGCACTTCGACACGCTTGCAAACGCGCACGAAACGCTTGGGGGCGGTCTGGTCCTCAATGCCCGCGGATTGCAGCAGGAACACGAAAGGCGCCGCGCTGCCATCCATGATCGGCACTTCGCCCGCGGTCAGCTCGACGAAGCAGTTGTCAATGCCGAGACCGGCTAATGCTGAAAGCAGATGTTCAACCGTCGACACACCGGTTGCGCCGAGCGCAAGCGTCGTGCCGAGCGTGGTCTCGGTGACATTGGTCGCGCGCGCCGGCACATCGACCGGCGGCTCGAGGTCGACGCGGCGAAAAACGATACCGGTATTCACCGGCGCGGGCCGGAGAACCATCAGCACCTTGCGGCCCGTGTGCAGTCCGATGCCGGTCGCTCTGATCGATGATTTGAGTGTCCGTTGCTGGGCCATCAGTTTGCGGACCCCGGATAATTAACGGAATAGGTTAACACTTCGCCGGGTCGACCGGCCGCTGGCCAGCGGAGGAAGGCCAGCGGCCGACGTCCCGGATTCAAGGCACCGCTCCGCCCGCATCGCGTCTTCGCATGCGTTCGGCACGGCGGCCTGCCGCGTTGCGCCGCGCCCTGATGCGCAGCCGGGCAACGCGCAGTCCATCGCGGTCCGCGTGGTACCGGACCATTGAGCGCCTCAGTCGGCCTGGCGCCGCAGGAATGCCGGGATGTCCAGCACGTCCTCCGAGCCGAAGTCGGCGCGTAATCCGTCGCCGACCGCACGCTGCGCGTTGCGGCGCACCGCGGGCCTGTCGAGATGGCTGTAATCCGGCGCCGCGGCCCGCTGCTTGCCGGGAACGAGCTTCACGTCCGCGCCCCGGCGCGCCGTGATCGCTGGCGTTGCAACGGCCGGTGCCGCCGCCTTCGCGTGGCTGCGACCGAGGCCCGTCGCGACCACCGTGACGCGCAGCTCGCCCTGCATTTCCGGCTCGATGACCGTGCCGACCACGACGGTCGCGTCCTCGGCCGCAAACTGCTTGACGGTATTGCCGACTTCCTCGAATTCGCCGATCGACAGGTCGAGTCCGGCCGTGACATTCACCAGGATGCCGTGGGCGCCCGCCAGGTTGATGTCCTCGAGCAGCGGCGACGACACCGCCATCTCGGCGGCGACGCGTGCGCGATGCTCGCC
The DNA here is from genome assembly GCA_030799345.1 of Pseudomonadota bacterium. Classification (GTDB taxonomy): domain Bacteria; phylum Pseudomonadota; class Gammaproteobacteria; order Steroidobacterales; family Steroidobacteraceae; genus SCUD01. The sequence goes on from JALYJS010000034.1 coordinate 2,806, forward strand.
GGTGCCGATGCCGGAACCCATCATCGCGAGTCCCGTTTCCGACATCACGGTGCGCACGTCGGCGAAGTCCACGTTGATGAGGCCCGGCCGCGTGATGAGCTCGGCAATGCCCTGCACCGCGCCCTGCAGCACCTCGTTCGCCTTCTTGAAGGCTTCGAGCAATGTGGTCTGTCCGCCCAGCACCGCCAGCAACTTCTGGTTCGGGATCGTGATCAGCGAGTCCACGTGCCGCGACAGTTCGGAAATGCCGGCTTCGGCCACCGATGCGCGCCGGTTGCCCTCCATCGAGAATGGGCGCGTCACTACCGCGACCGTCAGGATGCCGAGCTCGCGCGCAACCTGCGCGACCACGGGTGCTGCGCCCGTGCCGGTGCCACCACCCATGCCGGCAGTGATGAACAGCATGTCGCAGCCTTCGATCAGCTCGATGACGCGATCACGGTCCTCCATCGCCGCCTGTCTGCCGACCTCGGGGTTGGCGCCGGCGCCCAGGCCCTTGGTGATGTTGCAGCCGATCTGCAGCGAGGCCTTGACCGCCGAATGCTTGAGCGCCTGCGCGTCGGTGTTCACGCAGATGAACTCGACGCCTTCGATGCCGCTCTTCGCCATGTGGGACACGGCGTTTCCGCCGCCGCCGCCCACGCCGATCACCTTGATCACAGCCGTCTGGCTGTATGAATCCATCAGTTCAAACATATCCGCTCCTCCGCTAGAAATATCCCTGGAACCACGATTTCATCCTTTCAACCACCGTCTTCATCCCGTCGCCGACAAGCTTCGGCGCCGTCTGGCCGAGATTCGCCCGGCCGTAAAGCAAGAGACCCACGCCGGTCGCATGGATCGGGTTACGCACGACATCGCTGAGGCCGGTCACGCCGGCCGGGCTGCCAAGCCGCACCGGCACATGGAAGATCTCTTCCGCCAGTTCGACCGCGCCTTCCATTTTCGAACTGCCGCCGGTCAGCACGACGCCGGCCGCGATCGCTTCCTCGAATCCGGAGCGGCGCAGCTCGTCACGGATCAGCGTAAACAGCTCCTCGTAGCGCGGCTCCACGATCTCGGCGAGAGTCTGGCGCGCCAGCCGGCGCGGCGGCCGTTCGCCGACCGAGGGCACCTCGATGGTTTCGTCCGGATTCGCGAGCTGCGACAGCGCGCAGGCATAGCGGATCTTGATCTCCTCCGCGTACGGCGTCGGCGTGCGCATCGATACCGCGATGTCGTTCGTGACCTGGTCGCCGGCGACGGGGATCACCGCCGTGTGGCGGATCGCGCCATGCGAGAACACCGCGATGTCGGTGGTGCCGCCGCCGATGTCCACGAGGCAGACGCCGAGGTCTTTCTCGTCATCGGTCAGCACCGCGAACGACGAGGCGAGCTGCTCGAGCACGATGTCCTCGACCTCGAGCCCGCAGCGCTGCACGCACTTGACGATGTTCTGGGCCGCGCTCTCGGCGCCGGTCACGATGTGCACGCGCGCCTCGAGGCGCACGCCCGACATGCCGATCGGCTCGCGGATGCCTTCCTGTCCGTCGATGATGAATTCCTGCGGCAGCACGTGCAGGATCTTCTGGTCGGCCGGAATCGGCACGGCCTGGGCAGCGTCCATCACGCGCGAGACGTCGCCGCCGACGACTTCCTTGTCCTTGATCGCGACGATGCCGTGGGAGTTGAGGCTCTTCACGTGGCTGCCGGCGATGCCGGTGAAGACCGAACGGATCTCGACCCCGGCCATCAGCTCGGCTTCCTCGACCGCGCGCTGGATCGACTGCACGGTCGAGTCGATATTGACCACCACGCCCTTCTTCAGCCCGCGCGACGGGTGCGAGCCGAGCCCGATGACCTCGAGGCTGCCATCGCCATGGATCTCGCCGACCATGGCGACGACTTTCGACGTGCCGATGTCGAGACCCACGATCAGATTGCGGTCGGAACGCTTAGCCATCGAACTGTGAATCTCCGGTGACGCGGTTGGCGAGTGACGCGGGCGTGGTGCGCGGTGGTTTGCGGTTCTTGCGCCAGCCGACGGAGAAGCCGTTGGAATAGCGCATGTCCACGTAATCGATGTCGGTAGCGCGGCCGGCGATGACTCTCGCGCCGACCAGCATGAAACGCTCGATGCGCTCGTCCACCTGGCGGCGACCGAGCCGCACGTTGACGCCGTTCGACAGGCCAAACTCCCAGGCGCCGCGCGGGTCGAGCTTGAGCGCCGATATCCGCAGGCCCTCCTCGTCGAGACGCTGCTGGATCGCGAGGAAACGCTGCGCGACTTGCCACTCGGTGCCGTCGGGTCCGTCCAGCCGCGGCAGTTCCGGCGGAACGTGCCGCACGCCCGTCGCGAACAGGTCGCCCCGCGTATTCAGGAGTCCGTCCTCGCCCCAGCGTGCCGCGGCCTGTTGCTCGACCACCTCGATGCGGATGCGGTCCGGCCAGAGCCGCTGTACGCGTGCGCGATCGACCCAGGCGAGCCCCTGGACGGCGCTGCGCAGCGCCTCGAGATCGGCGCTCACGAAGCCGCCGGTCAGCGCGCCGCGCGCGGCCTGCTCGACTTCGACCATGGAGACACGCTGGAAGGATCCGTCGATGACGATGCTGCGCACCGGCTGGTCGAGGCCGAACTTCAGCAGGACCACGACCGCGGCGACTGCGAGCACGGCGCCGGCGGCACGTCCCGCGCGCGGCCACTCGAGCTGCGGCAGCTCGAATCGCGACCCTGAGGGCTTGCGGCGATTGTGCCTGCGCAGGAGAGCCATGCTCAGTTCCTCTCCCGCGCAAAACTGGTTTCGAGGATCCGCCACACGAGTTCCTGGAAGTCGATGTCCCTCGCGGCAGCGGCCATCGGCACCAGGCTGTGGCCCGTCATGCCGGGCACGGTGTTGATCTCGAGCAGGAGCGGCGCGCCGGCCTCGCCGGCGACGAAGTCGACGCGGCCCCAGCCAGCGGCGCCGGTCGCGGCGAATGTAGTAAGCGCCGCCTGCTGAAGTCGGGATTCCGCCGCGGGGTCAAGTCCGCTGGGGATCAGGTAACGGGTGTCATCGGCGAAATACTTCGCCTGGTAGTCGTAGAAAGTCCGCGGCGTCTCGATGCGGATGGCCGGCAGCGCTTCGCCCTGCAGTATCGCGACGGTGTATTCGGCGCCGGTTATCCATTGCTCGGCGATCACGACCGGGTCGAGCGACGATGCGGCACGCCAAGCCGTGGGAAGGTCGGAGGCGTTCTCGACGCGGCTCATGCCGACACTCGAGCCCTGGCTTGCCGGCTTCACGGCGATCGGGAGTCCGAGTTCACGCACGGCGCGCTCGAAGTCCGGCGCGCCGCCGAGCAGGATCCACTCCGGCGTTGCGACGCCGGCCGCCTGCGCGAGCTGCTTGGTCCGCAGCTTGTCCATGCCGACGGCGGAACCAAGCACGCCACTGCCGGTATACGGCACGCCGAGCCACTCAAGCGCGCCCTGCACCGCGCCGTCCTCGCCACCCGGTCCGTGCAGCGCGATGAAGACGCGGTCGCAGCCGGTCGCCACGAGTTCGGTGAGCGGCAGCTCCCTGGGATCGAAAGCCGTCGCCTGCACGCCGCGCGCGACCAGCGCCTCGAGCACCGCGTTGCCGGTCAGCAGCGAGATCTCGCGTTCGGCGGACGAGCCACCCATCAACACGGCGACCCGCCCGAAATCGGCCGCATCCCGGATTCGCCGGAAGCCTTTGCCAGTTGCACGAAGGCGGCTCATTTCCCACCTCCGAACGCGTGGACAGGGCGCGCGCGCTGGGCGCCCGGCAGTCC
>JALYJS010000071.1 GCA_030799345.1 Pseudomonadota bacterium
CGGCTGGCTCGCGCCATCCGCGCCCGCGCCCTCGCCTGGGCGATCGGCTGGTCGGACGCCGCCGAAGTCGACGTGCTCGATATCCTGCAGGCCAGCCTGCTGGCGATGCGCCGCGCGCTGCAGGGACTGGCGCTGGCGCCGGTCTGCGTACGCGTGGACGGCAATCGCTGCCCGTCTCCCGCCATGCTCGGATTCGATTGCCGCTTCGAGGCGATCGTGCACGGCGATGCCCTGATCGGCGAGATCAGCGCGGCGTCCATACTCGCGAAAGTGGCCCGCGACGCCTGGATGACCACGGCCGCCGCGGTTTATCCCGATTACGGCTTCGAGCGCCATAAGGGCTACCCGACGCCCCTGCATCTCGGGCAACTGGCGCGGCATGGTCCCTGCCGACTGCACCGGCGGAGCTTCGCACCGGTAAAATCGCGGCATGCGCCGGACTGAAGAGCCAGGCATGCCGCCATTCGTTCACCTGCGGGTGCACACCGAGTATTCGCTGGTGGACGGCATCGTGCGCGTGCCGCGCCTGATGCAGGCCGTGGCGGCGGGCGGTATGGCGGCAGTCGCGCTGACGGATCACGGCAACCTTTTCGCGATGGTCAAGTTTCATCGCGAGGCGGAACGGCGCGGCATCAAGCCGATCGTCGGAGCCGACCTGTGGCTCTGCGAGGAGGCGGAACGGGCAGAACCGGCGCGCCTCACGCTTCTCGCGCAGGATGGCGCGGGCTTTCGCAATCTCACCGGCCTGATTTCCAGGAGTTACCGGGAGGGCCAGGACCGCGGCCGCCCGCTGGTCAGCCGCTCCTGGCTCGATCGGCAATCCACGGCCGGCCTGGTCGCGCTCTCCGGCGCAGCGGAAGGCGACGTCGGCCGCGCGCTGCTGGCGGGGCGGCTTCCCGAGGCGGGCGCGCTGCTGGACGGTTGGCTGGCGCTGTTCGGGGACCGCTTTTACCTGGAAGTGCAGCGCACGGGTCGTGCCGGCGACGAGGAACTCGTGGCCGCGACGCTCGCGCTCGTCGCCGCGCGGCCGGCGCCGGTCGTCGCGGTCAACGATGTGCGGTTTCTCGAACGCGATGAGTTCGAGGCGCACGAGGCGCGCGTCTGCATCCACGAGGGCCAGCGCCTCGACGATCCGGCGCGGCCGCGCCGCTATTCGCCCGAGCAATACCTGAAGTCCCCGCGGGAAATGGCTGAGCTGTTTGCCGACCTGCCGGAGGCGCTCGAGAACAGCGTCGAAATCGCGCGCCGGTGTTCGCTGCCGCTCGAGCACGGGCGTATCTATATGCCGGCCTTCCGGACGCCGGATGGCGCGCCTGCCGCGGACCACCTGCGCGACCTCGCCGAACAGGGCCTCGCGCACCGGCTTGCGGTATCGGAGCCGCGGCCGGTCGATGAAGCGCCGTACCGCGATCGGCTCGACCGGGAACTGGCGGTAATCGGCGGGATGGGCTTCGAAGGATATTTCCTGGTGGTCGCGGATTTCATCCGTTGGGCGAGGGCAGAGGACATCCCGGTCGGCCCCGGCCGCGGCTCGGGCGCGGGCTCTCTGGTTGCCTGGGCGCTTGGTATCACCGACCTCGATCCGCTGCGTCATGAGCTGCTGTTCGAGCGTTTCCTCAATCCGGAACGCGTGTCGATGCCCGATTTCGACATCGATTTCTGCATGTCGCGGCGCGACCGCGTCATTGATTACGTGGCGGAGCGCTATGGTCGCGACCGCGTGTCGCAGATCATCACTTTCGGTACGCTCGCGGCGCGTGCGGTCGTGCGCGACGTCGGGCGTGTGCTCGGCTTGCCGTATGGATTCGTGGACAGCGTCGCCAAGCTGATTCCGTTCGAGCTCGGCATCACGCTGGCCGACGCCCTGGAGAAAGAGCCGGAACTCGCGCGCCGCTACGGCGCGGAGGACGAGGTGCGCGACCTCATCGACCTCGCGCAGAAGCTTGAAGGCCTGGCACGCAATGCCGGCACGCACGCCGGTGGCGTGGTCATCGCGCCGTCGCCGTTGACGGATTTCACCGCGCTCTATTGCGAATCCAGCGGCGCGAACGTCGTCACGCAGTTCGACAAGGATGACGTCGAGCAGGTCGGGCTGGTGAAGTTCGACTTTCTCGGCCTGCGCACACTGACCATCATCGACTGGACCGTCAAGCTGGTGAACGCGGCGCGACGCGCTGCGGGCGAGGCGCCGCTCGATCTCGCTCGGCTGCCGCTCGACGATGCGGACACCTACCGCCTGTTGAAGACCTGCCGCACGACCGCGATTTTTCAGCTCGAATCGCGCGGCATGAAGGATCTGGTGCGTAAGCTGCAGCCGGACTGCTTCGATGACATCGTGGCGCTGGTTGCGCTGTTCCGGCCCGGGCCGCTGCAGTCGGGAATGGTTGACGATTTCATGGCGCGCAAACACGGCCGGACCAGCGGCGCGATCGACTACCTGCATCCGAGCCTCGCCGGCATCCTGAAGCCGACTTATGGCGTGATCCTGTACCAGGAGCAGGTCATGCAGATCGCGCAGACGCTTTCCGGCTATACGCTGGGCGGCGCCGACCTGCTGCGCCGCGCGATGGGCAAGAAAAAGCCCGAGGAGATGGCGACGCAGCGCTCGGTATTCATCGAAGGCGCGGTCGCGCGCGGCGTGTCGGCGATCCGCGCCGGCCAGATCTTCGACCTCATCGAGAAATTCGCGGGCTACGGATTCAACAAGTCGCACTCCGCGGCGTACGCGATGCTGGCGTACCAGACCGCCTGGCTCAAGGCGCATTATCCGGAGGCCTTCATGGCCGCCGTGCTGTCCTCGGACATGGAACACACGGACAAGGTCGTCTCGTTCATCGACGAGTGCAGCGGCATCGGCCTCGAGGTGCTGCCGCCCGACATCAATCATTCCATGTACGCGTTCACGGTCGCGGGCCCGGGCACGATCCGTTACGGCCTCGGCGCCGTGAAGGGCGTCGGACAGGCGGCGGTCGAGGCGATCGTCGCGGAGCGGGAGCAGGGCGGCGCGTT
>JALYJS010000077.1 GCA_030799345.1 Pseudomonadota bacterium
GCCGCGGTTCGAACGTGAACTCGCCCGCCGCATAGGATCGACGCTCGCCGTCGGCCTCGATCAACGTGGCCTTGCTGAAATCGCTCGTACGGCCATCCTTGTGACGCAAGCGGTACAACATCAACTCGCTGCCGTCCGACAGTTGCAGCGCGCACCAGTCCCAGCCGCTGAGGTTCGGGCCAAGCGCGCTGCTCCCCCACTCGCGATCCATCCAGGCACTGCCGCTGACGTGCACCGCCGCGCCGTCGATAGTCACCTGCCCCCGCGCGGCCACGCGCGTGTACGAGTAGTAGTACGAGGCGTTGCCGGGCTCCGGTCCCTTGCGGTCCCAGCCATTCTCCCCTTGCAGCACAAGCGGCTTGGCCGCCGTGAGCGTGAGGTCGATGGAGACACCCTCGTCGCGCGCGATCAATTCAAGCGGATAAATATCACCGCCCGATTCCGCCGCCCTCGCCTCCCAGTCGCCAAGCCAGACACGAAATGGCGCAGTCTCGGTGCCGGCGAGACCGAGCGCGCCGCGCGCCAGTCTCTCGGCCGCATGAAACCGCTTGCCCGCGCTGTCGGTCACGGTCAGGTGCGCCATCCAGGCCTGATTCGTCGCCCAGGCAGAGGCGCGCTCCACAGCGATCGGCGCGAGCGCGAAGCGGAAGAAGGTCAACTGAAATCCGAAATGCCGGCCGTCCTCCGCCGCGAGATTGCCCGTGAAGTACCACCACTCGCTGCGAAAGCCGGGATGCGCCCCGTGATCGGCGGGGAAGTCGAAGGCGCGCGGCGCCTCCGCGCGCTCGAATTCCGCTGGCGTCCCGGTGCCGAGAAAATCCGTCACGCTGACCTGCGCCGCGGTGGCAGCGCTGAGGCAGATCGCGCCGACAACAATAACGGCCCGCATCATTCCTCGCGCAAAGCCACGGCCAGCGGCATCCGCGCCAGGCGCCAGGCCGGCGCAATGCCGGCCGCTATCGCGGCAACCAGCGCCATCAGTACGCCCGCCCCCAGCACCGAGGGCGTCACCACAAAATCCATGCTCCAGCCGAAGGCGCGCTCATTGACGACATAGACGAGAAGTCCCGCCAGCACGATGCCGAGCGGCACCGCGATCAAACCGGCCACCAGGCCGAGCAGGCTGGTCTGGCCGATGACCAGAGCGCGGATCTGCGCCGGCACGAATCCGATCGCCCGCAACACGCCGATCTCGCGCGTTCGTTCGAGCTCGAGCGCCAGCAGCGAACTCAGGATGCCGAAGAACGCGACGAGTCCCGCGAGCCAGCGCAGCACCTCGGTAATCGTGAAGGTCCGATCGAATATCCGCATGGCGACGTCGCGAAGCTCGGCGCTGGCAGCGAGATTGAGATCGCCGCTCGCCGCCGCAAACCGGTCGAGCGAACGCCGCACGCTCCCGGCATCGGCACCCGGCGCGAGATAAACGCCGACACCGCTCAGGCTGTCGTCCCGCCAGTGGCGGCGGAATGTCGCGAGCTCCATCACGACGGCGCCGCGGTCGCTGCTGAAATCGCGAAAGATTCCGCCGACTTCGAAGCTGACCGGACCGGATGCAGCAGGCAGCACGAAACGGTCGCCCACAACAATTTGGCGGCGCTGCGCCAGCGATTCCGAGATGACGACCGCGTCACCGCGCTCGAACCCCGCGCGCGCCGCAGCCGCGTCACCCTCGACGATTCGCAGCCCCCAGCCTTCCGGGCCCGTTTCCATCGCGCGAATCTGCAAGCCGCCATCGGTCGTTGGGATGCGTATCCAGCGCGCGAGACTGAGACCCGCGACGCCCGGCAGGCCGCGGAGCGTCGCAATCGCGTCCGGATGAAGCGCGTCGCTATCCACGGCGGCGATACCGGGCGCGATCCGCATGTGGAAGTCTGCCTGCAAGCTCTGGTCGAGCCAGTCCGCAACGTTGCCGCGGAAACTCGCGATCATGAGACCGATTCCGGTGACGGTTGCGGTCGCGACAGCCAGTGCCGTCACCGCAACCCCGGTGCGGCTCAGTGATGCCGCCGCCCCGCGCGCGGTCAGCCGGCC
>JALYJS010000083.1 GCA_030799345.1 Pseudomonadota bacterium
GCACCGGTTGGCTGACGCTCTTCCTCCAGATCACGCCCGGGGCCACGCGCTCGATCGGCGAACGCTTCGCCGCCTCGATCGCACCCTTGCCGTCGATCGGGCTGCCGAGCGCATCCACGACGCGGCCCAGCATTTCGGGGCCGACCGGCACTTCGAGGATGCGGCCGGTGGTCTTGACCGTGTCGCCTTCGCCGATGTGGCGGTATTCGCCGAGCACCACCGCGCCGACCGAATCCCGCTCCAGGTTGAGCGCGAGGCCAAAGGTGTTGTCCGGGAACTCGAGCATCTCGCCATAGGCGACATCGGCGAGGCCGTGCACGCGGCAGATGCCGTCCGTGACGCTGACCACCGTGCCGACGTTGCGCGCTTCGGTTGCGGCGTCGAAGTTCTTGATGCGCGCCTGGATCAGGTCGCTGATTTCGGAAGCCTTGATGGACATATCTTCTTTCCTTGCCTAATTCGCGAGCGCAGAGTTGAGCCGCGCGAGGCGGCCCTTCAGCGAGCCATCGATAACCAGGTCCCCGCCGCGCACGATCGCGCCGCCGAGAAGCGATTCATCGATACGGGTATGCATGCGGACATCGCGGCCGAGCCGGCGCTTCAGCGCCTCGGTCAGCCGCTTTTCCTGCGGGGCTGCGATTTCGCGGGCCGAGATGACCTCGACGTCGATGACGTTTTCGACCTCGGCGCGCAGCGTCTCGAACTGCTCCGCGACCTGCGGCAGCAGCGCCAGGCGGCGATTCTCGGCCAGCGCCTTCAGGAAGTTGCGGCCGCCCTCGCCGCCCGCCTGGCCCGACAACCCGCCCAGGAGGTCCACGAGCTCCTCGCCCGTGACATGCGGGTTGCCGATCAGGGGCTCGACGCGCGGATCCGCAGCACCGGTCGCGGCCGCAGTGAGCAGCTTCGACCAGCCGGCCAGGTCCTTGGTCGCCTGCGCATGCGCGAAGGCCGCGCGCGCGTAGGGTCTGCCTATAGTCGCGCGATCAGCCACGGGCAGGTGCCTGCTTCTCGAGTTCGGCTGCCAGCTCGTCGAGGAGCGCCGCGTGCGCCTTTGCGTCCACTTCGCGGCCGAGCACCTTCTGTGCGCCGGCAAGTGCGAGCGTCGCGACTTCCTTCCGGAGCTCATCGCGCGCACGCAACTTCTCGTTCGTCGCTTCGCCCCGGGCGGCCGTGATCAGTCGCTCGCCTTCCGCGATTGCCACGTGCTTGGCCTCGCCGACCAGCTCGGTTGAACGCCGGTGTGCGATGTCCACGACCTGCACGGCCTTCTGCCGCGCTTCCTGCATGATCGCTTCGGACCCTTGTCGGGCGTCCGCCAGCTCACGCTGCCCCTTCTCGCCCGCGGCGATGCCGTCGGCGATTTCCTTGCGGCGCTCTTCGATCGCCTTCATGACCGGCGGCCAGATGTAGCGCATGCAGAACCAGACGAAGACGATCATCGCGATCGTCTGCCCGATCAGCGTCAGGTTGAAATCCATCGACCTTCTCCTGCGATCAGCCGATCAGCCGCCGGCGCCAGTCGCCTGCTGCAACTGCCCGATGAACGGATTAGCGAAGGCGAAGAAGAGCGCGATACCCACGCCGATCATCGCGACCGCGTCGAGCAACGCGACGACGATGAACATCTTCGTCTGCAGCATCGGAGCGAGCTCCGGCTGGCGCGCCGCGCCTTCGAGGAAGCGGCCGCCCAGCAGGCCCATGCCGATGCCGACGCCGAGGGCGCCGAGGCCGATGAGGATCGCTACAGCGATCGCGGTCATACCAATTACAGTTTCCATCTCGATACTCCTGGTCGAAAAACGCTAGTGATGCTCGTGTGCCTGTGCCAGGTACACGATCGTCAACATCATGAAAATGAAGGCCTGCAGCAGCACGATCAACAGGTGGAACACCGCCCAGCCGAAATGCAGCGGCAGCTGCCAGACGCCGAGCAGCGCGATCAGCATGAAGATCAGCTCGCCGGCGTAGAGGTTGCCAAACAGCCGCAGCGACAGTGAAACGGGTTTGGCGATGAGGGATACACCCTCGAGCGCGAAATTGAACGGCACCGCGGCCCAGTGGTTGAAGGGCTGCAGGATCAGTTCTTTCGTGAAGCCCCAGCCGCCCTTCATCTTGATGCTGTAGTAGATCGTCAGCAGGAAGACGGAAAGCGCCATCGCGAAGGTCACGTTCACGTCGGTCGTCGGCACGACGCGCAGGTACTCGACGCCCGCGAACTTGGCCGCCCACGGCAGCCAGTCCACCGGGATCAGGTCCATGGAATTCATCAGGAAGATCCAGACGAAGAGCGTCAGCGCGAGCGGCGCGATCACGGTGCTCTTGGGCGGGTGGCTGAAGGTGTCGCTGACGCTCTGGTCCACGAAACCGACCACGACTTCGACGATGGCCTGGAGCTTGCCCGGCACGCCGGTCGTCGCCCTCTTCGCAACGCGACTGAAGAACCAGATGAGCAGGATCCCGAGGACAATCGAGAAAAACATCGAGTCGACGTTCAGGGCGTAGAAGTTACCCTGACACTGGTTCCAGACCCACTCGCCGTCCTGCTTGCAGACAGTCAGGTTCTGGAGATGGTGGCTGATGTACCCGCCAGCCGAATGACCCGTTTCCGCCATGATCTCCTAGCGTCCCTTGTCGAACAGCAATACGACCGGCAGTGCCAGCAGCGTCGCGATGTACCCGGCGAAAACGAACTCCGGGTGCAGCGGCTTCAAGGTCGCGAACACAACGATGAACATCACCACCGTGATCGCGAGCTTTCCGGCCTCACCGATCCAACCAGCCCGCAGCAACCTCTGCGCGCTGCTGCCGGCTCGCGGCGACATCAGTCTCGCCGCCAGAAATGCGTTCGGCACGACGCCGATCAACCCACCCAACAGGGTGGGGACGGCACGGCCGGAACCAAGCCAAATCCAGACGATGGCCGCGGCTAAAAGACCGGCTGCGAGCTGCGCCAGAAGAATGTTGCGGACGGTTTGCATTTGCCCGGCTCCGGCAACAAAAACGCCACGTGGCCCCCCAGCGGTCCGTGGCGTTTCCACGCTTCGCAGCAAGCCGCACGGGCGGCCAAAAACCGGCGGCATTATAGAGGGGCAGACCCCTCCGGCACAACCGCGGAGAGGCGGAAAAATCGTAGTTTTTTCGCGGTGTTAGGCGTGCGAGGTGGGGCTTTCGGGGCGCGCCAGGCGATAAACGAAGCAACTGTCTTCGCCGAAGCACCGGCGCACGACATATTCGAATCCCAGGCGCTCATAGAAGCGGTGGGCGCGGCGGTTGGAGTCGAGCGGGTCCACGACGATGGCCTGCACCGCCGGGTCCGCGAAGCAGCGCTCGATGGCGAGCTGCATCATGCGGGTGCCGTAGCCGCGATTCAGGGCATCCGCCTCACCGATCCAGATGTCGATGGCGCGGTGGTCGCCCGCAATGGAGCCC
>JALYJS010000092.1 GCA_030799345.1 Pseudomonadota bacterium
CGACTGCACGCAGCGACCGTATACGCTCGAGACTGCGGACGGCCAGCGCCTGCGGGCTCGCACCATCATCCTGGGGAGCGGCGCGAGCTACCGCAAGCCGCCGATCGCGGAACTCGCTCGGTTCGAAGGCACTGGCGTTTACTACGCCGCAACCTTCATGGAAGCGCAGCTCGCACGCTCGGAGCCGGTCGTCGTCATCGGCGGCGCAAATTCGGCCGGCCAGGCCGCGGTTTTTCTGTCGCAGACCGCAAGCCGTGTCTATATCCTCGTGCGCGGCGAAGGATTGGGCGAGACGATGTCGCGCTATCTCATCCGGCGCATCGAGGAGAACCCGGCGATCGAACTGCGTACCCACACGGAACTCACGGCGCTGGCGGGCGACAGCCATCTCGAGCGAGTGCAGTGGCGAAACAAGCGCACCGGCGAGGTCGAAGACCATGACATTCGCCACGTGTTCGTCATGGCCGGAGCCGAACCGAACACGAGCTGGCTCCAGGACTGCGTGGCGCTCGATGCCAAGGGATTCATCAAGACCGGCGTGGAGCTCTCCGACCAGGACCTGACGGATGCCGGGTGGCCACTGCCCAGACGGCCCCTGCTCATGGAATCGAGCGAACCGGGTGTGTTCGCCATCGGCGACGTGCGGTCCGGGAGCGTCAAGCGAGTCGCATCCGCAGTTGGCGAAGGCTCCATTTCCGTCCTGTTCGTACACCAGGTGATCAACGAATGAACTTCACGCTCACGGTTCCCGTCGGGCCTACGGACCACGTCGTCGGTCCTCCACACGCTCCGGTCACGCTAGTCGAGTACGGCGACCTCGAATGTCCGAACTGCAAGCAGGCGGCGCCGGTCGTCAAGCTGCTTCTGCACAAGTTTCCCGAACAACTGCTATTCGCCTATCGGCACTTCCCGCTGGAAGGAATACACCCAAACGCGGAGCTCGCGGCGGAAGCCGCGGAATGCGCCGGTGCCCAGGGGGAGTTCTGGCAGATGCACGACTTGCTGTTCGAGAACCAGCACCATCTGCAACGGCAGCACCTCGTGGCCCACGCCGAAAAACTGCAGCTCGATATGGCGCGATTCACATCGGAACTCGACGATCACATTTATCTGCAGCGCGTGCGTGAGCATCTGGCGAGCGGCAATGAAAGCGGCGTCCGTTCGACGCCCGCATTCTTCATCGATGGCCAGATCCAGGATGTGTCGTACGGTTTGAATCAGCTGGTCGAGGCAGTCAAGGCGCGGATGGATTGAGACGGCGTATGCTGTCACCACTGTATTGCGTCACGAAGACGAGCATACCCATGACTATTCAGCGACTTGCAATGGCGTTCGGCCTGTTACTCGCGGCCGTTGCGCAGGCCGAGACTAACTCCCCCTTCCAGATCGAGCCGATCGCCTCGTTCGACGAGCCCTGGGCGCTGGCGCAACTGCCCGACGGCCGCATGCTGGTGACGGAGAGAAAGGGCAATCTATTCATCGTCACCCAGCAGGGCGAAGTAACCGCGAGGGTCCGCGGTGTGCCCGACGTGGATTACGGCGGCCAGGGGGGCCTCGGCGACGTCGCCCTGCATCCGCAATTTGCCGAGAACCGGCTGGTCTATCTGAGCTTCGCCGAAGGCGGCCCCGGTGGCACGCGCGGCGCAGCAGTCGTCCGTGGTGTCCTCGAAGAGACCGAGGATCGCGTCGCGCTCTCGAAGATCGAGGTCATCTGGCGCCAGTACCCCAAGTTGTCCGGATACGGTCACTATGGACATCGGCTGTTGTTCGACGACGAGGGCTACCTCTGGATCTCGTCCGGCGATCGTCAGAAGTTCACACCGGCCCAGGACATGCAGTCCAACGTCGGCAAGATCCTGCGCCTGAACGATGACGGTTCGATACCGAAGGACAATCCGTTCGTCGATCATCCCAGCCGGGACGCCCTCGTGGACGATGGCGGAGTCTACGGAGAGATCTGGTCACTCGGGCACCGCAATCCACTCGGCATTGCCTTCGATCCCGACGGCCGGCTGTGGGGGGCGGAAATGGGACCCGCGGGCGGTGACGAGCTGAACCTCATCAAGCGAGGCGCCAATTACGGCTACCCGATCGTATCGAACGGCGATCACTATGACGGCCGCGAGATTCCCGATCACGAAACGCGCCCGGAGTTCGAGAAGCCCGCGGTCACCTGGACTCCCGTGATCTCACCGGGAAAGCTGATGTTCTATCGGGGCACTCTTTTTCCGAACTGGCGCGGCAATGGTCTCATTGCAGGTCTGTCGGCGCAGGCCATCATCCGCGTCGAACTGGAAGGTGAGCGCGCTCGCGAGGTCGAGCGCTACCCCATGGGCGCGCGCATTCGCACTGTAGTCGAAGCACCGGACGGATCGCTCTGGGTGCTCGAGGACGAACGCGGTGGAAGCGGCGGGCGACTGCTCAAGCTGACGCCGAAAGGCTGAGGTCGCCGCAACCTCGCACATCGTTGCCGTGGTGCTGGCGTTCATTCACCCTCTTCGCTCAATGCGAACGCTGGCTCGATGCTCGCGATTTCGCTGGCCGAGAGTCGCGCCGCCTTCGCGCGTTTTTTCCAGCCGCGCGTTGCGGCGCGCACTTCGTCGAGCATGCGTTGAGCGTCGCGTCCGTTCACACGGTAGAACTCCGCAGTGCGCAATATCGCCTCGAGGTCCGGTTCGTCGCTCGCCTCATCAAGCCGCAGCGCGTGGTGACGCCTGGCGGGGTTCGGATTCAGATCAAAGGCCGGTGCCAGCCGCCAGCCGGTTGCCTCCCGCAGGAAGCCATGGTTACGCAGGTGATCATCCGTATTGCCGACCAGCACATTGAACAGCACGCGTCGCAGGAGCTGCGCAAGATCCGCCTCCACCGCACCGCGCGCCCCGTGGTTCTGGATGAATTCGGCAATCTCAAGATAGCTACCACCTTCGCCGTCACGCCGCTCGAGCAGCGTCATGGCGGAAACGAAGAAACGGCGACCGCGCGGCGTGCGGTCAAATCGTCTTGAACAGAATGTGCGGTACCGATGATTGAACCGCACCAGGCGATACGTGGGCACCTCGATCCGCCCGGCGATCGCCAGCTCGTGCACCACATGTTCCCATGCACCCATATCGTGGCGATCATCGGCGCTCGGAAATTTGGCGATCCAGAGCGAATCGTCGCGGTCGCGGAAATTTGCTTTCGGCCGCGAGCCGCCGAGTGACGTACCGGGTGCAAGGAGTGTGGCGATCCACTGCCGATAGGCGGGAAGCTTTTCGGCGCCCTCCGCCTGCAGCGCGAGGCTGACGGCTTCGAGCTCGCGCAGCGAAGTGATCGGCGGCGCGGCAGGTGACTGCTGGTCGAGAAACGGAGAGGTGTCGTCGCGCCGAAACCTCAAAGCCCCGAGGCGGCATTCATCGTGAACTCCGAGCAGATAATCCCAATCGACCAGCGTTCGAACCGCGCGCCGCTCGTCTCGCGCGGCAATCGCCTCGCGCCGATCGAGCAGAACCCGGCCCCAGCGATCAGGCGCCGAATCAAGAAACACGCCAAACGTCGGCGCGCCCTCTGCGGCGAATTGCTCACCTGCGTAGAGCTCAAGGCGTGGATCGAGCGGAAAGGCGTCGCGGCTCGCGAGCCACTCGGGCGAATAGGCGAACGAGAGCGCGCTTTGCGAGCGCGAGCGCCGGTGAAACAGTCGGCCGACCTTCTTGAGCGGGCCGATTTCAAAGGCATCAAGGTAGACGTCGACGGCATCCGCGGCATCGTGTGCCCGGCGCGCCATGATCAGGTCTCGCCCCGCCCGGCTGGATCGAGCGCAAGGTCCTGGAGCTTGCGACCGAGTCGATCCTCAGCAGCGAGCAGGTCGAGGTCGCCGTCGAGCCCGAGCACGCGCAAGACCCGCTGAAACGTGCCGAGACTCACCGCGGGGTCGCCCTTCTCGACACGATTGAGGGTATCGCGTGAGATACCCGCCCGCTCTGCCATCAGCACCGTAGAAATCTTCCGGCGCTTTCGGGCAAGTCGGAGCCGTTCGCCAAGAGCGGCAAGCTGGCGGCGGCTGGCAGGAAAGGGTGTTCGGACGGCTCGTGGCATAATGTCCGATATCATCCACAGATAATGTTATTCTGTCAATTATATCGGACACACTGCTCGACAATCGACCGGACCGCCGCCCGACTGCCGAAGCATCACACGTCGCCGATACGCTTGCGCAGGTCGGCTTCACGTGCCTTTTCTTCGGGCGTGAAGCCCTCGCCGAAATCCGCTGCCTCGTAGTACGGACGAATCTCGAGATCCGATTCCTCGCCGGGCATCGGGTTCGGGCACTTCTTCGCCCACTCGACCGCCTCTTCGATCGACTTCACTTCCCAGATCCAGAAGCCCGCGACGAGTTCCTTGGTCTCGGCGAATGGGCCGTCGATGACGGACCGCTTCGTGCCGTTGAAGCGAATGCGCTTGCCGTATTTACTGGGCTTTAAGCCGTCACCGTCCTTCATGATGCCGACCTTGACGAGCTCTTCGTTATACCTGCCCATTTCGGCGAACATCTTCGCCATCTTCTCGGGTTCCCTGAAAAGCGTTTCCGCTTCGCTGTTCGGCGTGGCCTTCACGAAAACCATGACTTTCATCGGTCGTACTCCTTTGATTGGAAAGGCTTTAGAACACTCGGTTCACTGAGTTGTCGTACCAGCCTCTCCAAAATCGACATTTCGGGCGGTAGCGCATGCCTTTCCACCACTGGTGGGGCGTATTGACACTGGTCAGTCTTCGGCGGCCCGTTCCGCGCTATCGGGCGTTGTGCGCTAAGGGAAGTTGGCAGGATCACACACGTAACGGACGACGTCGTCAGCCTCGGCGTAGCTGAAGCCATACTTCTCGTTGAGACGAACATCAATCCCGCTGTTGAACGGATCCCGCTTGACATCAGCTG
>JALYJS010000138.1 GCA_030799345.1 Pseudomonadota bacterium
GCGCTCGTCGGCGCGCTGGTACGATGGCGTGAACAGGTGAAACCATGATTCGCAACATTCGCGCGACCGCGCTCCTCGCCCTCCTCCTGCCGGCGGCCCTGTCCGCTGCCACGGAAGCACAACGGCCGCGCATCGGCCTGGTGCTCGCAGGCGGCGGCGCCAAGGGCGGCGCGCACATTGGCGCGCTCAAGGTGCTCGAAGAACTGCGGGTTCCGATCGATTGCATTGCCGGCACCAGCATTGGCGCTCTGGTTGGCGCGGGGTACGCGACCGGACAACCTGCCGCAGAGATCGAGAAGTTCGTAACCGGCATCGACTGGGCTACCATCATCGGTGGGGTTGGTCGACGCACGCTCGAGCCCATCGAGCAGAAGCGCCTGGCGCTCGATGCCGGTTCCAACCTGCAAGTCGGCCTGATCGACGGCAAGATCGTGACGCCCAGCGGGCTTGCGGATGCAAGCTCGATAGACGACCTCCTGCGCGGGTATGTGGCACGTTCGCGCACAGTGTCGGACTTCAACAAGCTGCCCATCCCGTTCCGCGCAGTCGCGACCGACATGATTACGGGCGACATGGTGGTGCTCGACCGGGGCGACATCGCGACCGCCATGCGCGCGAGCATGGCGATTCCGGGCGCGTTCTCGCCGGTGGTCCTCGACCCCTACATCCTTTCCGACGGCGGCATGGTGCGGAACATTCCCATCGACGTCGCGCGTAGCACCTGCGCGGACATCGTGATCGTCGTGAACCTCGTGGAGCCTGCTCCGTCGCGCGAAAAGCTGGTGCAGGCGCAGCAGCTCCTGTCGCGCAGCATGGACGTGATGTTCGAGGTCAACGAGAAGGCCCAGCTTGCGACACTGACCGACCGCGACATCCTCATCAACGTCCCCATGGGCGACATCACGACGGCGGACTTCGACCGCCTGCCGGAAACCATCCCGCTCGGCGAAGTGGCGGCGCGCAAGGCCGCGGACCGCCTCGCAGCGCTCTCGGTGCCCGCACCGGAGTACACCGCCTGGCGCAGCGCCATCACGACGTCCCAGGCGATCGAAGCGACCGTCGCCGACGTGCGGGTGGAAGGCCTCGACTACGTGAACGCCGAGTACCTGCGCACGCTCACATCGGTCAAGGCCGGCGATGCGGTTGCGGTCGGGGACATCAGCGACGACGCAAGGCGAATGGCCGCGCTCGACGAGCTCGATTCGGTGGCGTACCGCCTCGAGGGCGACCCGGCGGCTTCCACGCTTACCTGGCTGCCGAAGGAGATTTCGCTGGGCCGGGACGTGTTGAGGCCGACGCTCGGCCTGTTTGCGGACGGCGGTGGAGACTTCAAGTTCCTGATGGGCGTGCAGCACGTCCGCCACTGGATCAACCCGCTCGGCGCGCAGTGGCGAAACCAGCTGCAGCTCGGCGACGAGTCCGCCCTGTCCACGAGCTTCTACCAGCCGCTGGACGTCGCCCAGCGCACTTTCATCGAACCAGGCGTGTTCTTGGAGCGCATCGTGGAGGACGTGTACGACCAGGGCGACAGGATTGCGACGTACGAGTTCCTCGATTCGGGCGGCCGCCTCGACTTCGGATGGAACGCGTCACGGTATGCGCAGTTTCGGTTCGGCTACCTGTTCGACCAGCGCAAGACGCGCATCGACACGGGCTCGCCGCTCTTTCCCGTGCTGGATGCCGACGATGCCGGACTGACATTCACCGGACGATACGATTCGCGTGACACGCCGACATTCGCCACCAAGGGTTTCGCGGCGGCCTTGCATTACGAGCACATGGATGATTCGTTCGGTTCGGACCGTGACTGGGAGCGCCTCGAACTTGGCATCCGCAAGGCGATCGCGATCGGCAAGTACGTCACCTGGCTCAGCCTCGCCGGCGGAACCGACCTCGACAGCGAGCTCCCGGGAGACCGCTACTTCTCGCTGGGCGGGTCGCGCGTGTTGCCCGCCTACCAGCACGACGAACTGCGTGTCAGCGATTACTGGGTCGCCGAATCGAGCTTCCTGCGGCGGCTGAAGGTGCTGTCGCCGATCAAGAACCAGGCGATCTATGGC
>JALYJS010000162.1 GCA_030799345.1 Pseudomonadota bacterium
GAAGTGGCGCGTCTGGCCGCGGCGCGCCGGCGCCGCATGACTCGACCGTGCGGGTTGCTGCGGCCTGGCCGGACGTGCCGGCAGCGGGGCATGGGTCTGGCGCACGAACTCGGGCGTCGGTGAGAACGGCACGGCCTGGCGCATCGTCCTTTCAATGTCACGCAGCAAAGACGCTTCGTCCTGGGAGACCAGCGACACGGCGTGGCCGTCATTGCCGGCGCGCGCGGTGCGGCCGATGCGATGCACGTAATCTTCCGGCACATGCGGCATGTCGTAATTGACCACCTGCGGCAGTTCGCGGATGTCGAGACCGCGTGAGGCAACCTCGGTCGCGACCAATGCAGTCAGCTTGCCGGCCTTGAAGTCGGCCAAAGCGCGCGTGCGCGCGGCCTGGCTCTTGTTGCCGTGGATGGCGGCTGAGCGGATCCCGGCCTGTTCCAGTTGCTGCGACAGGCGATTGGCGCCGTGCTTCGTGCGCGTGAACACCAGCGCCTGTTCCCAGCGGCCTTCGCCATTGACGCCGTTCTGGAACAGATGCACGAGCAGGTGGCGCTTGTCGTCCTTCGCGACGCGGAACGCGACCTGCACGACGCGATCCACCGTGCTGTTCGGCGGCGTCACCTCGACCTGCACCGGATTGATCAGGATGCGCGAGGCGAGCGAGCGGATGTCGGGTGTATAGGTCGCCGAGAACATCAGGTTCTGCCGCTTTGCCGGCAGCATCTTCAGGATACGGCGGATGTCGTGGATGAAGCCCATGTCGAGCATGCGGTCGGCTTCGTCGAGTACGAGGTGGCGAATCTGCGAGAGATCGACCAGACGACGTTCCGCGAGGTCGAGCAGTCGACCCGGCGTCGCGACAACGATGTCGCAACCGGCGCGCATGGCGTCGATCTGCGGCACTTCCCCGACGCCGCCGAAAATCACGCGCGCGCGGAGCTTCTGGTTCGCGCCGTAGACGCGGATGCTTTCGAGGATCTGCGCGGCGAGTTCGCGCGTCGGCGCGAGGATCAGCACGCGTGGGGCACGGCCCGCGGCCGCTCCCAGCAACTGCAGAAGCGGCAGCACGAATGCCGCCGTCTTGCCGGTGCCGGTCTGGGCGCCGGCCAGCAGGTCGCGACCCGCA
This sequence comes from Pseudomonadota bacterium, assembly GCA_030799345.1. GTDB lineage: Bacteria > Pseudomonadota > Gammaproteobacteria > Steroidobacterales > Steroidobacteraceae > SCUD01. The sequence continues at coordinate 1,127 of JALYJS010000162.1, forward strand.
AGTACCGGCGGAATCGCCTGTACCTGGATCGGTGTCGGCGTGTCATAGCCATGGGCGGCCACGGCGGAAAGTAGCCCGGGTTCTAGCCCGAGGTCATTGAATTTCATAGGGTTTTTTGTGATCCGGAGGAGGGGAAGGCGCGCGCACTATACAGGAAGCGGCGGCCTCCGTGTGCGGGGCCTTCCGGAGCGTGTGAAAATCCGGTAAGTGACACGGAGAATCCCATGCGTTTCCTGACCCTCGGCTTCATCGCCATTGCCGCTGCCGCGCTGTCCGGCTGCGGCTACAACACGATCCAGACCCAGGACGAAGCCGTTGTTGCGGCCTGGTCCGAGGTCGTCAACCAGTATCAGCGCCGCGCTGACCTGATCCCGAACCTGGTCGCGACCGTGAAGGGCTTCGCGGCCCAGGAGCAGGCGGTGCTGATCGGCGTCACGGAGGCCCGTTCACGCGCGACCTCGATTCAGATGACGCCGGAACTGCTCAACGATCCTGAAGCGCTCCAGAAGTTTCAGGCGGCCCAGGGTGAATTGACGAGTGCACTGAAAAGCCTGCTGGTGGTCGTCGAGCGGTACCCGGACTTGAAGTCCGACCAGAATTTCCGCGACCTCCAGGCCCAGCTCGAGGGCACCGAGAACCGCATCGCCGTCGCGCGCAACCGCTACATCGAATCGGTCCAGACGTACAACGCGACGATCCGCCGCTTCCCCGTGAATTTGACAGCGAAGATGTTCGGCCACGACATCAAGCCGAACTTCACGGTCGAGAACGAGGCGGCAATCTCGGCGCCGCCTGTCGTGGAATTCGATACGAGTCCGGCGGCGCCCGCCGCACCGCCGGCTGCCGAGCCCGCGACCTGAGCCGAGCGCGGCCTGAAGCACAGCGCGGCTTGATATGACCCGCCATCCCGTACTGCGCATCGCTGCGCTGGTCGCGGCCTGCGCCTGGCTCGTGCCGGCGCTCCCCGCCGCCGCCCAGGCGTTGCCGCCGCTGCCGCGGCTCGAAGCGCGCGTCACCGACCTGACCGGCACGCTCACATCCGCCGATCAGGCGCGGCTCGAATCCCGGCTGGCGGCCTTCGAGGCGGAGAAGGGCGCGCAGATCGCCGTGCTGATCGTCCCGAGCACGCGACCGGAAGAGATTGAGCAGTACGCGATCCGCGTCGTCGAAACCTGGAAGCTGGGTCGCGAACAGCCGGACGACGGCGCGCTGCTGCTGATTGCGAAGGAAGACCGCAGTCTGCGCATCGAAGTCGGTCGCGGGCTTGAGGGCGCGCTGACGGATCTCGTCAGCAAGCGGATCATCTCGGACACGATTACGCCGCTGTTCCGGCAGGGCGATTTCGCCGGCGGCATCACGGCGGGCATCGAGCAGATGATTCGCGTCATTGAAGGCGAACCGCTGCCGGCTCCCGATCCGCAGTGGCAGGGCACGGCGAGCGGCCTGGCTGACCGGCTACCGTTCCTGCTCGCCTTTGTCTTCGTCGGCTCGGCGGTATTGCGGGCGCTGCTCGGGCGCGCGCTCGGCTCGGTTGCGACCGGCATCGTCGCCGGCTCGTTGGCCTGGTGGCTGACGAAGCTGCTCGGCCTCGCGGTAGGCGTCGGCGTCCTGGGGCTCGTCGTCGCGCTGATGCTCGGGTTTGGCGGCGGCGGACGCTGGTCGAGCCGGCCGCGCCATGGCGGCTGGTCGTCGGGCGGCTGGGGCAGCAGTGGTAGTTCCGGCGGCAGCAGGGGCGGCGGGTTCGGCGGAGGCGGCGGCAGCTTCGGCGGCGGCGGCGCGTCGGGGCGCTGGTAGTCTGTGCGACCCGCGCGCGTTCTGCGTCACCTGTTCGCGACCCCCTGGGGCACGCGCCGCCGTTTTACGCCGGCCGTGCTGGCG
>JALYJS010000173.1 GCA_030799345.1 Pseudomonadota bacterium
CGGCAGTACGTCGCGCACTCGTCATGGGTGCGTTGACGGCCGCCGGTGCGACCCCTGCGCTCGCGCAGGAAAACCTGGGTGAAATCGTCGTGACGGGCTCGCGCATCAGATCCCCGAACCTCGAGGCGACGACACCCGTCACGCAGGTCACCGCGGCGGATGTCGTGACGCAGGGCGTCACCCGCATCGAGGACCTCGTGAACCAGTTGCCGCAGGCCTTTGCGGCGCAGAACGTGACGGTATCGAACGGTGCCACGGGCACGGCGACGCTCAACCTTCGCGGTCTCGGCGATCAGCGCACCCTGGTGCTGGTTGACGGTCGTCGCTTGCCCTATGGCGGCCAGTTCAGCTCGGCAGCGGACATCAACACGATTCCGACGCAGATGGTCGAGCGGGTCGACATCCTGACCGGCGGCGCATCCGCGGTATACGGCTCGGATGCCGTGGCCGGCGTCGTCAACTTCATCATGAAGAAGGACTACGAGGGCGTGGAAGTCACCAGCCAGTACAACTTCTACTGGCATGAGAACGATTACGGCGGCCCCGGCGCCGTCAAACTGCGCGACACCATCGCGGAACTGAACGCTCTCAATCCTGACCAGTACGCCCTGCCCGACGATACCGTGACGGACGGTGAAGGCAGGGAATTCTCGATCATGATGGGCGTGAACAGCGGCGACGGCCGCGGCAACATCACGGCATACGCCACGGTGTTCGACGGCGACGAAGTGCTGCAGCGCGATCGCGACTACTCGGCCTGCTCGCTCGATACAGACCCGCCCGTCGAGTCTTTCGCCTGTGGCGGCTCTTCGACAAGCGCCGGCGGACGATTCACCGACTTTTCGACGTACGATCTGACGATCGACAGCGCCACGAACTTGCGCGATTACAACTTTGATACCGACCTGTACAACTTCGGCCCGCTGAACCACTACCAGCGTCCGGAGCGTCGTTACAGCATCGGCGCCATGGGTCACTACGAGTTCAGTGAACATGCGGATGTGTATACGCAGCTGATGTTCACCGACTACGAGTCGGTTGCGCAGATCGCCCCGGGCGGCAATTTCTTCGATACGAACTCGATCAACTGCGACAATCCGTTGATCCCGTCGGGCGCACTGGCAACCATTGGCTGCGACGCTGCGGCGATCGCCAATGGCGACTCGATAACGATGTACATCGGCCGGCGTAACGTGGAGGGCGGCGGACGCCAGGACGCGTTCGCGAATTCCTCGTTCCGGGCGGTCGCGGGCCTGCGCGGTGCGATCACCGATGCGTGGGGCTACGACGTATCGGCTCAGTACTCCAGCCAGACGGCCAATGACTCGACGCTCGGCTTCTTCGGCAAGGATCGTCTCAACAAGGCACTAAACGTCGTAGACGTCGGTGGCGTGCCGACCTGCCAGTCTGTCATCGATGGCACCGACGCGAACTGCGTGCCCTGGAACCCGTTCGTTGCTGGCGGTATCACGCAGGAGCAGCTCGACTACCTGCAGGTCACGGCGCTGCAGATTGGCCGGCTGAACCAGGAGATCTACAACGGCGTGATCACCGGCGACCTCGGCGCCTACGGCTTCAAAACGCCGTGGGCGAGCGACGGGGTGCAGGTCGTGTTCGGCACCGAATACCGGCGCGACACGGTCGACAACAAGGTGGATCCCCTGCAGGAGGCGGACCAGCTTGCCGGAGCCGGTGGCGCCACGATCGGCATCAACGGCACGACCAAGGTCGAAGAACTGTTCTTCGAAGGCCGTGTACCGCTCGCGCAGGATCAGGCGTTTGCCGAGAGCCTGTCGTTCGATACCGCTTATCGTTATTCGGATTACGGCAATGGCGTGCAGACCGACACCTATAAGGTCGGTCTGGAGTGGGCGCCGATTGCCGACGTCCGCTTCCGTGGAAGCTATCAGCGCGCCGTGCGTGCCGCCAACATCATCGAGCTGTTCACCGCACAGGGCTTCAACCTGTTCGATGCGAACGGAGATCCTTGCGGTGCGGCAGCGCGTGATCCGGAGGCAAGCGATGCGGAATGCATCGCGAGTGGCGTGCCGGCGGCGCAGGTCGGTTCGGGGTCGCTGGACAGCCCGGCGGGCCAGTACAACTTCCTGCAAGGCGGCAACACGGCGTTGACTCCCGAAGAGTCGGACACGAACTCCTTCGGCATCGTGTTTACGCCGCGGTTCGCGCCGGGTCTGGCCGTGACGATTGACTACTTCGACATCCAGATCGACAACACGATCTCGACCTTCGGTCAGGTCAATACCTGGACGGCGTGCTACTCAAATAACGATCCGGCGGCCTGCGACCGGATCAACCGCAACCCCACCGGGCAACTCTGGGTTGGCTCGGGACACGTGGAGGACGTGAACATCAACATCGGCTCCTTGTCCACGAAAGGTTATGACCTCAACGCGACCTACACGGGGCTGGAGATCGGCCGCTTCGGCAGCCTGTCATTCAATCTGACCGGCACGCTGGTGGATGAGATCATCACTGATCCGGGCGCGGGATTTGAGCCGTACGACTGCGTGGGTTTCTACTCGACGGTCTGCAGTGCGAATTCCGTGGGTGTGCCCACGCCGGAATGGCGTCATCGCTTCCGGACCAGCTGGGCGACGCCGTGGGACGTGGATCTGTCACTGACCTGGCGTCATCTCGGCAAGGTAGTGGGCGTATCGGGGGCCAACACACCGTTCCCCACTGACCGGATCGACCACACGCTCTCCGCCGAGGACTACTTTGATCTTGCAGCCAACTGGGCGGTCACGGAGAAGGCATCCGTCACCCTGGGCATCAACAATGTCCTGGATGACAATCCGTCGCTCTCCGCCACCGTCGGCACGACCGGCAATGGCAACACCTTCCCGCAGACGTACGACGCTCTCGGTCGCTACGTGTTCGTACGGGCGCGGGTGGGTTTCTAAGTAACGACTTCGAACTCCCTTGTTCGAAACCCTTGCGGCGGTCCCCTGGACCGCCGTTTTTTTTAAATGGGGTCGCATCCCCTTGCGGCGCGGTCGGCACCACGGGCAACGGCAACACCTGCCCGCAGACCTACGACGCGCGCGGGCGGATCTGGAACTCAGGCAGCAACGTTGCTACCTTGACGCACGATGCTGCTGCGCTCCCTGCCGAACGTTGCCGGCAACATCGGACCCAGGTGCAGTCTGCGTGGACGAGCGGTGCGTTACAGGACTCCCCGCTCCCACGGCCCCCAGATCGCGAAGGTGATGCCGGGAACCTGAATATTGACGAAGAGCGTGGTGCCCACAGGATCGAAACAGGCGCCGCAGAACTCGCGCGGCCGGTAGTCGCCAGCCGCCACCTGCTTGTCCGAGCCCTGGATCATTTCCGCGGTCAACACGGCCGCGTTCTCCGCGAATGCGAAAGAATGCCCTTCCGCCGTGAGACCGAGCAGCCGCGTTCCCGGGCCGCCCTGATCGGCCTGCCGGTCGCCGTCTTCGCACAGCAGAATGCCGCCGCGCGGGCTCACGGTGATGTTGTCGATGTTGTCGGCCACCTGCGGCGAGCCGGATACGAAAATCGCGCGCAGCGTTTCGTGACGCGGATCGTATTCCCAGACTACGCCGTCTCCGGTGCCGCGCAGGCCGGCCGCACCGGTGCCGCCCTCGGTGTCGACCACGTAAAACCGGCCTTTATGCTGGCAGATGCCTTCGCCGCGGCTCATCAGCAACGCGCCCTTCGACCAGGCGGTTTGAAACGGCCCGCTCGCCAGGCCCTGCCGGCCGGGGAACTCCACGGGCATCCGGCCCGGGTTCGCATCCGGATCGTCAATGTCGACCCACTCGAGGCGGTAGGTGTCGCCGACCGAGGGCGCCATCAGATCCGCGTTCGCACGACCGGCAACGCGTGCTGCCTGCAATCGCCCGCCTTTCTCGTAGCTGCCCGCCACGCCGCTCCGGTCGTTCGGCAGGAAGCGATAGAGCCCCGAGCATCGAGGGTTATCCTCAGTGAGATACGCGAAATTCGTCGCCGGATCGATGGCGACCGCCTCGTGCATCATCCGACCCATGCCAACGATCGGCTTGCCGGTCGTCGCGGCCGTCTCGCGGCGCACCTCGAATACATAGCCATGCGGCCGGCCGCCGCTGGCCGTGAGATCCGTGAGTGTCTCCTCGCAGGTCAGCCACGTCCCCCAGGGCGTCGCGCCACCCGCGCAGTTATAGAATGTGCCGCCGAGCGAGGCTTCGGCGCCGAGCCATTGCCGGCCGCTGAATCTCAGTGTCGTGGTACCGCCACCCGGCGCAAAACGCTGGCCCGGCGGGATCGCGGTGTCGTAGCGCGCCGGCGCCAGGATCGGCTCCGAGTGCGCGCTCTCATGGTTCCGGATCAGGGTGACGACGGTCTCACCGCCCTGCCGTTCTGCATGAACGACCCCCATGCCATCGTGGTTGGGGGGTACGCGCTGGCCGCCAGCCATCCGGTCACCGGCCCAGGAAAACGTGCGGTAGCTGAATCCTTCCGGCAGCCGCAGTAACGGCAGGCCCGTGTCGAGATCCGCGACGGGCTTCAGCAGGCCATAGGGCCCGCGCACGATCCGCGAAGTCTTCGCCGCCGCCGTCACGGCCCGCGCCGCGATCAGCGAGGACGTTGCGAGGACGGCAGAACCTTTCAGGAATTCGCGACGGCTGAAGCCCACCCGGCCATTCTGACCCGCTCCAATGACCGCGTCATTACGGCACCCAAAGGGGTCGCATCCCTTTGCGAAGGGGATGCGCCCCCTTTGGAGACAGCAAGAATCGGGTTGCCCGAGCCTGGGGTGCAGGCAATCCTTTGCGCCATGAATTACCGACTACGCGGACTCGAGCCCGCCCTGTTCGAGCCACTGTTCGCCCTGGACGATGCGGAACTGGCTGCACGCGGCATGCGCTGGATGCAGGCGGACGCCCCGGTCGGCTTTCCCTGCCGTATCAGCCTGGAAGACGCGCCGGTCGGCGAGCCAGTGCTGTTGCTGCCATTGACGCACCAGGACAGCAAATCTCCGTACCGCGCCTCAGGGCCAATTTTCGTGCGCCGCGGCCGGCAGTCTGCGGCGGAGGTAATTGGCCAGTTGCCGCCGTACCTCACCCGCCGTCCCCTCTCCGTGCGCGCTTACGACGCGGCGGACGAAATGATTGATGCGGACATTGTGGACGGCAGTGCGGCCGAGCCCTTGATCAAACGCTATCTCGCGCTCGATGCGACCGCCTACCTGCACATCCACTTTGCGCGCCGCGGCTGCTTCGCCTGCCGGGTCGATCGCGTTCAAGACAGTGCCGTCAAGGCAACGGTTTCGGCGGACGCTTGAGGTGGTCGAAAAGGTCGCTGCGCGGTTCGCGCTTCCCGGCGTAGATAATGCAGCGGCGCACGCCATTCCGTGCCTTCTGGAAGTCCTGCATCGTCAAGCTCTGGGTGCCGAGCGAGATGAAGCAGTGATCCGACACCCAAAGTATCTGCTCGCCTTCCGGCGTCCGGTAAGCGGAGCCGACGCGCGGGAGCGGCTTCTCATGGATCGACGGCGGATACTCTTCTTTCAGCCGGCCGGGCGGCGCCTTGGTCGTTTCGCCAAACTGCCGGTAGGCCGGCTCATCGCCGATGGCACCCGCGACCTCTGCCGCCTCGCCGTACCAGTCCGGCGCGGGCGCAATCACGGGTGCGTCCGGCAGCGGCATCGGCACCGGTCGTAGGCGGATCGAAATGTCCGGCTGCGGCAGCGTCTCCTCCGGCATCGGCGGGGGTGGTGGCGTCGGCAGTGTGGGAAGCCACCAGGGCGTAGCGACGATCGGCATGGTTACCGGCTGAGCGAAGCGCAGGCTTACCAGCCAGAGCGCCAGTGCCAGGTGCAACAGGAGCGTGGCCGCGAGTGCTGCCGCCCGTGACCGGTTCCACTCGAGCGGCACCCATGACGGCATCCCGGACCCCGTCCCATCCGACCGGCAGACCGAGCCCCAGTTCCAACGGCGGCACCGCCATTCATTATCAATGGCTTAGCGGCGGTCGGCGTATTCGTCGCTGGAGGCGCGATGACGCTGATCACTCGCAAAGTCTGGAACCGCTTCAAGCCCTGAAGAGGCCGCAGGACGCGGCAGGCAGAAGGCCCGTCACAAGGCGCGCCTTTTTCACTTCGGCAAGACGTTGAAGTGCAGCCGCTGGTCCTGGAACCGGTCGTCGCGCTTGGCGCGGCCGGTCGCGACCAGCACATAGAGAATGTTGAGCGCCTGCAAGGCATCGCGCACGCCCGGGCCGCGCGACCGAGTTGCCAGCTGCTTCGCCGTCACATCCTGCTTGCCGGCATAGTTCTTGCGCACGCGTTCGACCGCTTCGCGGCTGACCAGGTTGAAATAGCCGCTCGCGCGCTTGGTGCGGGACGCAGACATCACGACGTACGCCTTGCCGCTCTCGAACACGTAGTAGGTCTGCCGCTTGCCGGCAGCCTCGCCGCAGTACTTCAGGCCTTTTGCGAGACTCCGGATGTTCACTGCCTGTCCTGCCTGGCCGGGATCTGCCCAGTGTACGCTCAACCGCTTTAAGGCTTGCGGTCCCATCCGGCTGCTCGACCGGTCGCTCCGGTGGCCGGCCACCAGCCTGCCATCAGCGCGCGCTCGGTCGAATGATCACACCAAAACGGCAACGCGATTGACGCCAATCGGCGACAGTCGGCACGACATCGCGCTGCCTGCAATTGTCTCAACAGGCTGATTTTGCAGGGTGTGGGCCGCTTCCTACACACGTTCGGGTCTGCCCTCTGATGCCGTCGCCGACGCGATCAGCGCATAAAGTCACCCACTGTTTGCGAGGTCATACCGATGCTGTACTACGCACTGGCTTTCTTCATCGTCGCGCTGATCGCAGCTGTGTTCGGCTTCACCGGCATTGCCGCCGGCGCCGCAGCCATCGCAAAGATTCTTTTCTTCGTGTTCCTGGCAGTCGC
>JALYJS010000184.1 GCA_030799345.1 Pseudomonadota bacterium
CGACTCTGGTCATGCGAGCGGTGATCGACGACTAGTTGTACGTGATTCCTCGGCGCAGTCCGACAACCCAATGTGCCGCTCAGTTCAGTCCCGGTAGCTGCCGGTCTCGACCGTCCAATCCCGTCGCGAGTGCACCTTGCGTTTGCCATTCTCGATTGATGAGGCGTACACGAACTTGCGCTCCTCGACCGTCCACGGGAGCAGGGTGTCGGGCTCCGTCACGATCCGGTAACGCAGGTCGAACTCATAGGCCACGGAGCGCATGGCTTTCTCCATGTCGCTGCGCGTCGCCGCGGGCATCATGCGCCCGACGAAATCGGCAATCGCCTGGCCGAGTGATGCGGAATCGGGCGTGATCCTGACCAGCACTTCGACGCAATCCGGCGGCTTTCCCGGGCCGCAGGGCAGCCAGCGGGAGACCTTGAACGTCATGGTCTTGGATACCGGTGTCTCCGAGAAACCCGGTATGGGTTCCTCGAACGTCAGGCTGTACCAGTCGCCGTGGTCAAATTCGCCGCCAATCCACGCGCCGACCGCGATATCCCATTGTGCGGCTGCGATTGTCGTCAGCAGGTCCGGGCTGAAAACCGCATTGAGCATGCGCTCGATATCGTCGGCCCGTGGGGGCGTGCCGCCCGCGGGTGTCGATTCGGCGACGGCGCGCTTCACTTCCCGCAGCAGGCTGGCTCGATGCGTCTCGAGATTGCGCAGCCCCTTGAATGAACCGTCCCGTGCGACCACGAATTCAGGTATGGCCGCGGACATGCCCGCGATCATTCCCTGTGCCTTTTCGCTGGCGGTCGCCGCGGCGCCGCTTGCCTGGAATGATGGCAGTGCATCGAGCGTGGTCTGAATGACCCAGTCCACGCCGTCGCGGCGCACGTCGACCTGGGTTTCGTAGCGGGTAGTGGCTTCGGCAAAGCGGCCGTCTTTCAGGCTGCCTCGATAGGCTTCGGTAGACCAATGGGAGCTATGCGGCTTCCAGGAGAACTCGAATCGCGCCTTGGTCTGGTTGAACGAGCCGACGAAGCGCTCGACTTCATCCGGGTCCGCAACTTCGCCCTCACTGCGCCAGCGCAACAGCGTCACGAAGTCGGCTTCCAGTTCTTCCCGAAATCCGAATTCCTGGTCCCAGGCAAGCACTTGCTCCAGGTCGCGCAGGGCGCCTTCGAGGTCGCCCAGTTCGCGCCGCGCGAAGGCAATGTTGAACTGCGCAATCGCCATTTCCTCAAAATCCCAGTTGTCGCGCAGCATTTCGACTGCGCGCTGCCCGGTCGCAATCGCAGATTCAAAGGCGGCCCGGGAACCGGCTTCGTCCTCGGCGCACTGTCCCTGCGTGTTCCTGATGGTCTGCAGCAGCGACATCGCGTCGCCAGGGCCGTCAGGCCAGGCGATTATCGTGCCGGGATCGGCACTCAACACCGGTGCGAGCACCCGCTCCGCCGTCTGTAGTTCCGGCAGGCAATCGGCGGTGGACGCTCCGTGGAGCAACCTGGCGTATTCAATTCGTGCATCCAGCGCCTGCGGCTGCAGCGGATCGATGGCATCGAGGGCCGCAATGCGCTCCTCGAATTCCCGAGACTGCTGTTTGAAATCCGGAGCCGCCTCGACCTGCTGGGCGCCGGCGGGCCACACGAACAGGGTAATCGTCAGAGCGGCCAGCCTGCGGGCCGGCAGCAGTCCGATTTGATTCACGAAACGCTCCCGAAACCTTGCCAAATCACGATAACACGGCGTCCGTGCGCCAGCGGGCGAGGTCGGCAGGCGTGTCGACGTCGAATCCCGCCGATGTGATCCCGATCTCGATCACCGGGCGGGCAGGATCCGACAGCAGGGCTTTTGCGCCGGTATCGCCGCGCAGCCGGCGCACGGCACGGAAAGCACAACGCGGCAGGATTACCGGGGGACCGAGCACCGCACCGGCGCGTGCGGCGACGATCGCGCGCGGATACCGCTGCCAGGCGGCCATCAGCAGTTCAAGATCGGCAGGCTCGACGGAAACCTGATCCGCCAGCATTACGAGCGCACCGGGCATTGATGCCGGCATTGCCGCAATCCCGGCGCGCAGTGACGACGAAAGGCCAGTGCGCCAGGCACGATTAACGACGATGTCGACGGCGAGCCCCCTGAGCTCGCGCTCCAGCCGGATGGCGCGGGCGCCGAGCACGACGGTGCATCCCGCAGAGCGGCAACCGAGCGCGACCCGCGCGGCGCGGCGCAGCAGCGATTCGCCATCGCAACGGGCGAGCAGTTTCGGTCCACCGAACCGGCGACTGCCACCTGCCGCGAGCAGCAGGACACGGGGCCGGGGTATCATCAGGCGCATGCGCAAAGAATACGCGAGCCTGCGCCGCCGCCCTCTGCTGGCACCGGTCTGGATCGCGGCATTCGCGGGGATCGTGCTGCTTGCAATAGGTGCCTGGATGCTGAGCGCGGCATCCACCACGACGGTGTTCGTCATCCGCCATGCCGAGAAGGCCTTGACGCCGCCCGACGATCCACCCTTGTCGCCGACCGGCGAGGCCAAGGCGACCGCGCTTGCTGAACAGTTCGGCCGCGCGCCAAAAGGCTTCGGCATTGATTGCATTTACGTCAGCGAATTCCGGCGTTCGCAGGATACGGTGCGCCCCCTCGCAAACCGGCTCGGCATCCCGATGATCGTCGTGCCTGCTGAGGACTCCGCCCTGGTCGCAAAACGCGCACTGCGGGAGTACCGCGGCGGGCGCATTCTGATTGTCGGCCATTCGAACACCGTACCCGCCATCGTCAAGGAATTGAGC
>JALYJS010000186.1 GCA_030799345.1 Pseudomonadota bacterium
CGTCGGTGCCGCGCTTCCAGCCGGACGTGCTGGTCACTGACCTGCGCATGAAGGACAAGGACGGCATTTCGCTCCTGAAGGACTTGCAGGGCCGCTATCCGGCCCTGCCCGTGATCCTGCTGACAGCCCACGGCACGATTCCCGATGCAGTGACCGCGACCAAGAGCGGAGCCTTCGCCTTCCTGACCAAGCCGGTCGAGCGCGACCAGTTGCTCGAGCAGATCCAGAACGCGCTCCGGGTGTCGGGGTTCGCGAGCGTCACCGAGGACTGGCGCGCCGGCATCATCTCGCGCAATCCCGTCATGGAAGAACGCCTGTCGCAGGGGCTGATGGCCGCGGGTTCCGATGCGCCGCTACTGATCACCGGCCCGCCGGGCACCGGAAAAGAACAGCTCGCGCGAGCCATACATCAGGCCAGCGCGCGGCGCGGCGCGGCGTTCAGTACGCTCGCCTGCGCCAACGCGACGAATGAGACGCTGCAGGCCGCCCTGCAGGGCCGCCGCAGCGGTGAGGAGCCCGCGTCCGCCGAGGCACCGCGCGGCACCCTGTATCTGGACGAAGTGGCGGACCTGCCGTCCGAGGTGCAGATGACGCTGAATGCCCTGCTCGACACGGAATCCACCCGCCTCATTTCCGGCAGCAAACTCAACCTGGCGGATCTCGTCAGCCGCGGTCGCTTCCGGGAAGACCTTTTTTACCGGCTGAGCGTCAGCCGCATCGACCTGCCGCCCCTGTCACAGCGCAGGGACGACGTGCCGCTGTTGACCGCGCATTTTCTCGACGAACTCGCCCGCCAGAGCGGGCAGCGTCATGTGCTCGCGCCGGACGCGCTGGAATTGTTGATGGTCGGCGACTGGCCTGGCAATGTCCGCCAGCTGCAGACCCTGCTGCAGCACGCCGCTTCGCTCGCAACGGGCCCGGTGATCAGCGCGGAACTGGTGCAGCGGGCGCTCGGGACCGGTACCGCGCCCCAGGTTTCCACCTTCGACGAGGCGCGCGACGAATTCATGCGCAGCTACCTCATGCAGCTCCTGCAGATCACCCGCGGCAATGTCACGCAGGCGGCAAAACTAGCCGGGAGGAACCGCACCGATTTTTACAAGCTGCTCGCCCGGCACGGGCTGCAGTCAGAAGAATTCAAGCTCCGCTAATCGTCGCCCGCCCGGCGGCCCGCGCTATGGCGGCGATTGCGCTTATCCATATACGCATGCGATCCCGCGACCGATTCGCGCCGGTCTTCGCCGCTGCGCCGGTCTTCACAGTGGATGTAACGGCAACGACAGGTCGCCGCATCGCATTCCGGCACGGGAAGCCGCGGCGCCGCGGACGCGAGGATACGCTGGCCCTCGTATTGCCTGACCAGTTTGCAGCTGGAAGCATCGTGCGTGATGAGCACCGCGTGGAATGGATTGACGACCCGATGGGCAGAGACATGCCGGCCCGAAAGGCTGAGTTCCGCATGGACCCGCTTGCGATGAAACCAGGATGCAAGATTGAAAGCCATTTTTAACCTCGTTGCATCCCCCTGCCGACATCATGATGGGCCGAAAGAAATTGTTCAATCCTCTTGCATTATGTGATGCGCCGTCAGCGAGGGAGCGCAGCGCGCACAGCATTGGCGATGGCCGCATTCATCCGGGACCCGTAATGATTTCCATCGGGCCCCAGGTCAATTTCGCTGCGTGCGATCCCGACCAGCGCGGGGGCAAGATCCACGCAATACCGGATTTCGGTGCAGGTGGCCGCGACGAGACTCTCCCATGCCGTCCTGAACTCCGGCTCGTCATGCAGACGATCCAGGTCGGTTGGCGTCGGTAGCACCAGCAGCAGGAACCTGCGCGACTCGGCGCCGGTTTCTTCCTGTAACTTCAGGAAGATACGCCGCGAAATTTCCGCAGCTTCGGAACCCGGTTCGAACTGCGAGCGCCGTACCCGGCCCCGGGCGTAACGCCCCCAGGCAGCCGCTGCGATCTTGAAGCTGAGCAAGGAGCCGATGACTGGGGCCGATTCGTGCTCGACCGGGAAGTAGAACCGGTCGTTGCGCCTCAGGTGCTCGCGGAGCGTGGGACTGAGCCCGTCGCGGACATCCGTCTCCAGTGCCGCGGTGCTGCCGTAGGGGTTCTCGACAAAACGGATCCCGCCCCCGTCCAGTACGAATCGCGGCATCACGGCGCGCACTTTCCACGGCTGCCCGAGCTCCCGCACGACATTGACGTCCCGCCACAGGTCCACGGCCGGCACGAACATCAGCATCGCGCCCCCGTGCTCGAACCGGTCCGCAGAGTTCCGGTACCGCAGGTAGGCCTGCGCCATGCTATAGCCGTCAACCGCAAGATTGACGATATCGAGCGCGGGTTCCGCGGCTTCGATGACTTCCGGCCAGGTCTGCGGCCCGGGCAGTCCGCTGCCATGCGCAAAGGATTCGCCGAGCAACAACCAGCGCGGCCGACCCGGCACGGCCTGCGGTTCGGTCGGGCCCGATTCGCGAGCGCCGATCTCATTTGAACGCCACCAGCCATTGACGGACACGACGTTTTCAAGCGTCGTGTAGCCGAGTGTCGGTTCGAAGCGGTGGTAACCCGCGACATCGCCGACCGTCAGCGGCGCGCCGTCAACGATCAGGCCGCGGTACGGCCCGTCGCGCGCTTCGGCCGATTGCAATTCTGCCGGGAACAACCTTAACGGCGGCAGCAGCACGCTAAAGAGCGATCCGTATCCGCGCGGATCCGGCCGCACGAACAACCGGCCCACGGTCTCGACCATCGCGAACGCGATCAGGCAGGCGACGGCAACGACGGTCCACTGCGACACTCGCCGGTTGGTCATTGGATTACTCGCTCGCCTCGCTCGGGGAGTCACGGCCCGAAGTCTATACTTCAGGCCGCACCAGGAACTGAAGCCGACGCTGACACCTCATGACTTCCACTTACTACACGGTCAAGCGCTGGATGAGACTCGGCATGCGCAAGGGCGTGGTCTACCCCGTCTGCCGCCGGCTCTATCGCGATGCCGACCGCGATATGCGTCATACGCTATTGGTTGCCGGCACCGGCCGGAGCGGAACCACATGGCTGGCCGAACTGCTTGGCTCCCGGGTTTCCAGCCGCATTCTGTTCGAGCCCTTCAATCCCCGCATGGTCCGGGCATTCGAATCATTCCATTATTTCCATTACATGCGCCCGGATAGTGAGCACGCCGGGCTCCACGATTACTGTCGCGCGGTTTTCACGGGCGCCATCCGTCACCCGTGGATCGACCGGCAAGTCGACCGACTGTTTCCCCGCTACCGGATCGTCAAGGAAATCCGCGCCAACCTGTTCCTGAAGTGGCTGAAAAACCGCTTCCCTGAACTGCCGATCGTTTTTCTGATCCGTCATCCCTGTGCCGTCGTGGCGTCGCGCATGAAGCTCCGATGGGACACCGATGGGGATATCATGCCGCTGCTGTCGCAGCCCGAACTCATGCGCGATTTCCTGGACGATAAATCGGAGCTGATTCGCGAGTGCCGGACGCCGGAAC
>JALYJS010000188.1 GCA_030799345.1 Pseudomonadota bacterium
GTCGTCGACGTTGAACTTCGAGGGTTCCGCCGCCGTCGCGACGGTCCACGCGAAGAAAAGAAGGCAAGTCGCAAAAATGACGTGCCGCATGGTCAGTCGTTTCCCTTTGTCGTAGCCAGACCGCGGAATCGCTCCCGCGCGACATTCAGGTATTCGAGCGTGTCGGTTTTCTCTGGTTCGTCATTCCAGCCGCCGCGCGCTTCGGCTGCCTGGACGACGCGATCCATCCAGGTCAGGAAATAGGCCGCGTCGACGGGTGCTTCCGGCGCCGCCGGCGAATCGATGTAGATCGGGCTCGTCGTTGCATAGGGATAGAGGTCGAGCACGAACGGGTCCGCCCCGTCATTCCAGGCGCGGAGCACGATCCAGCCCCCTTCCTTCAGGTCAACGTTGCCGGTCCAGTCGTGGCGCCTGCGATCACCGATGAGCTTGAACGTTCGGATCACGCGGCCGTTCTGGACGAGCTCGAGGTGATCCATGGCAACCGGCGAGCGCATCGAAACGCGCGCGGCCGTTGCACCCGAAGCTTTCGGTATCGTGCCGCCCGGGCGGACGCCGTCGACTTCGACACCGAGCAGGGCCGTGTTGCTGACGAACGTCCGACCGGATTTCAGGGCGTCATGCATCGCGCCCGGCGTGCGCTCGCCGCCGGTCTCGAGGAAGACGCGAACGAGTCCGACAGGACCGCGAAGCGACGCATAGTTCGCCATCGCATCCGTGCCGGCGCCCGCCGGCAGGCGGTAGCCGAGGTTCAGAAGCCGGTACCAGATCCCGGCCGTGATGTGATGATCCGAGAAACCCATGACCTCGAGGTAATCCACCTTGCCGTGCACGACGTCCGCCGGCAGCTGGTAGGAAAGTGACTTCTCGTTCGGCGGGTCGATCGGAAAGTCCGCGATGTGCACATAGCCGACGAGCGCGCCTTGCGCATGCGCCAGGTCCGCGATTACGCCGTTATGCGGCCAGGGACTTTCGTAAGGGGTGTGCCGGTAACTCGTGTAGTCGGGCATAAGCAGGTGATCCGAGAGGTGCAGCAGACCCATGTGTCCCCAGAAGCTCGTGTGGTATTCCTGCGCATGGAGCAGCGTCCGTTCGCCGATCGCGGGATCCGGATTAGGCCGGAAATAAGCGATATCCGGAATTCTCTCTTCCTTATTGACGATCAGGTTGTGGACGACATCGAGGTCCTCGGCTTTGGCCTGCGCGAGCAGGGTTTGTGGCGTGCTGCGGTAATGACCGCCGTAGTTCATGTGCACGTGCAAGTCGGCGCTCACGAACTTTCCGATGTCCGCAGGGAGGTCGTTGTCTTCCAGGTGGACTGACAGCGGGGGTGCCTCTCCTGCCTGGAACTCGCGCTCGATCGTGACGGGCTTTCGGCGAAAGCCATTCTCCACGTGGATCGTAGCCTTGCCCGCAGGCAGCTCGACCTGGCAGTGCGAGTCGCAGTGGAAGTAATGAACCTCGCTGGGGAATTGCGAGCGGTCGTAGAGCTCGTCGCCGTGCATCCAGGCATTCTGTGGCGCGTGCCAGCGGGCATCACTGCCGAGGATCGACACTCGCGCCGAGGTCGGCCGGCCGGCACTATTCACGATCGCGAGCGTGACTACGGCAATCGGGCGCAGCCGCTTCGGGAACCGCGTGACCACCGCAGATCGCGCGCCACCGAAGAAATCCTGCACGTATAGCGCGGTGTTCCTCTTTTCGTTGCTGATGTATGCAATGCGCTTCCCGTCCGGCGACCAGCGTGCATTCCGCCTGTCGAACTCGCCGTACGTGAGCGCAAGCGGCGCCGCATCATCCGTCGTCGTCAGCCAGAGCTGGTGCCACTGCCCGCCGTGGTAGCTCGAGAAAAGAATCCGCTTGCCGTCTGGCGCGACTTCCGGCCGCGCGGCCCAGGACGATTCGAGTTGATGCCGGTCCAGGCACTCGGACTTTCCGTCCTCGACGGCGACCGAGCAGATCCAGCCCGTGCCCCAGGCGACTTCCGCGTTGGTGACGTAGTAGACGCGTTTCCCGTCCGGGGACCACGAAGGATTGATTGTGTGATCGTGCGTGGAATAGTAGTAGCGGTCTATCGTGCTTTCACGCGGGGCGAGCAGGAAGCGGTCGTTCGACAGACCATCGGCGGTGATGTCCGCGATCTTCAGGTTGAAATGCCCGGAGC
>JALYJS010000229.1 GCA_030799345.1 Pseudomonadota bacterium
TGACTATCGCGCACCTGGTGGCAATGGTCTCGGAAGGCACGGGGATCATCTATGGGACTCGCTTAACCCGTGCTGCCAGTCATGCTGATGTGAAGGCGCTGGCCGTAGAAGTGCTGACGGGTGCTGCGCGAAATGCGGCAGGCGAAATATCGACTGCTGTTGAACCTCGCGCGAGGCGAACGCCACGGCGCAGAGTGTCGAGCGCTGGATAGAAGGCTGTACCGAGGAGCGGCCCCTGACGATGTCGGGTTCCGCTCTGACTCTGGATATCACGCATACCCTGTCCCAAAGGACGCTAAGTCCTGGCGGCTGGGCGAACCGAAATTGGTGAAGTGAGCCAGCCACTGGTCTCGCGATATCCAATCAACGACGCAATGGAGTTTGATTAATGAAAAACAATCGCCCGGAAGGCTTTTTCACCATGTCAACAGCGCTGGCGCTCCTCATCACCACAATGACCGCTCACGCGCAATCCACTACCCCCGACAGCGTGAAGACGCGAAGTGGCGAGCTCAATTTTGAGCGAGGCTACCCCACGGAGGAAACCAAGCAGAAAGTATTCGACGAGATCGACTACCAGCGCGCAGTGCAAGCCTACCTGTGGGCCTATCCCGCCGTGTCGTTCGAATCAATCCGGGTGGCCTCCGAGGCCCAAGGCATGGGTCTCAACGTTGTTGGAATTGCGGACAGTTACGCGGACGCCGGGGGGCTTTGGCTTACAGCGAACGACACGACCGTTTACGCGCTTACAAATATCGATCTTGGAAAAAGTGGCCCCGTTGTTGTTGAGGTTCCACCGGGAGCCATCGTCGGTCTGATTGACGACTTTTGGCAGCGTTCAATTTCGGATCTCGGTCTTCCCGGACCCGACGGAGACAAGGGGGGAAAATTCTTACTCCTGCCGCCGGGCTACGCTGGTGAAGTTCCCCAGTCCGGCTACCACGTCCTCAAGGGGACGATGAACAACTACAACGTCATGGTGCGCGGCATACTGATGAACAATGACGTGCCCGCAACAGTGCAACGCGTCAAGAGTTTGCGGGTTTACCCGTATGCGGAACGCGCCAATCCAAAGCCCACCAAGTTCGTTTCCATTTCCGGGATGGCGATTGACACCTTGCCGCCACTAGGCATGGCTTATTGGGAGCGGCTCTCCGCATTCATCAACAACAATCCCGTTCACGAGCGCGACCGTTTCTTCATGGCCATGCTCAAGCCGCTTGGGATTGAGAAAGGCAAGCCGTTCAAGCCAGACGAGCGGCAGCGCGCCATCCTTGAGGATGCGGCTCGGACCGGGGATGCGATGGGCCGTGTCATGCTCTTCGACGGGCCGGAGCGGTTTACGGGCGTAGAAGCGTTTGCAGATACAAACTGGCACTGGGTGATACTAGTGAAGCCCACTCAGGAGACAGAATCCTACAGCCAGCTCGATGAGCGTCTGCATTACACATACGGCGCCATCTATACGTCGCCTGGTATTGGAGTGATGAAGGCGGGTCCAGGCTCTCAGTATGTTCAGGCGTTTAAGGACAAGGACGGTAACCGTTTCGACGGCGGTAAGTCGTATCGCCTCCACATACCGGCAAACGTGCCGGCCGCTGCCTTCTGGTCATTGACGATCTATGACACGGCAACACGTTCGATGATTCAGAACGCAAGCAATGACGCGGCTCACTCATCCTACGACAAACTCAAATTGAATGACGACGGATCGGTCGATTTGTATTTTGGGCCGAAGGCGCCCGCGGGATTGGAGAGCAACTGGGTTGAGACAGTCCCTGGCAAGGGCTTCTATCCGATGATGCGCTACTACAGCCCGAAGGCAGGGTTGTTCGATGGAACGTGGCAGCTGCCCGACGTCGAGTTGATGAAATGACCCACAACGTCAGTCAACGAAGGGACACGATGATGAAGTCGAAAACTCTCCTTGCCGCCGCTTTCATCTGCGCGCTCGCCGCCGCTTACGCATCGGCACAGACGACGCAGCAATCAAAGCTGAAGATGACGACCGACATCCCGTCAACGATCACCACGCCAGACTCGGTCGAGACGCGCTTGGGCACCCTCAGGTTTGACGATGGCTTCCCGGACGATGCCACCGTCCAGAAGGTTTATGACAACCTCGACTTCCAGCGCGGGGTACAGGCGTTCCTAACCGGAATGCCGGGCGCTTCGCTGGTGGCCATGCGCCACGCCCTGCGGGAGCTCGGTGCGGTGAATGGCAAGACGATACTCGTCGCCGAAACGCTCCTGGATTCAAAGGCGATCTGGCTGACGCCGAATGCCGATACGGTTTACGCCGTGAACTGGATCGACCTGACGGACGGCCCTATGGTGATCGAGAGCCCGCCTGACGCCCTCGGCATCTTTAACGACGCGTGGTTCCACTATGTGGCTGACCTCGGATTGCTGGGGCCGGATAAGGGGAAGGGGGGCAAGTTTCTGTTCCTCCCGCCCGGCTACGAGGGTGAAGTGCCGGAGGGGTACCACGTTTTCAAGTCGGCGACATTCGGCAACTGGTACCTGTCGCGCGGTTTCCTGGTCGACGGCGACCCGAAAGGCCGGGTGGACATCATCAAGAAGCACACGCGCATCTACCCGCTGTCCCAGGCGGCCAATCCGCCTGAGCAGAAGTTCACGAACTTCTCGGGCGTCCCGCACAACACGGTTCATGCCAACGACTTCGGGTTCTTCGAAGAGCTCAACCAACTCGTGCAGGATGAGCCGAACGAGGCGATGGACCCCGAGACGATGGGGCTGCTCGCCGCGATCGGCATCGAGAAGGGCAAGGAGTTCGCGCCCGATGCGCGGATGAAGAAAATCCTCACCGAGTCGGCCGCAGTGGGCAACGCCACCGTTCGGGCCATGCTGATGAAGTCCCGCGACGAGAAGACCTTCTACTACCCGAACAGCGGGTGGAGCAACCCGCTCCTCGTCGGCACGTACCTGTTTCTTCAGCAGCCCGGCGTGCGCAGCCTCGATTCGCGCACCACTGGTTTTTACTATTACACGGGCAGCACACCGGCGATGTCCATGAAGATGATCGGTGCTGGCT
>JALYJS010000248.1 GCA_030799345.1 Pseudomonadota bacterium
CATCCTCAACGATACGACGCACTGGTGTCTCGGCCGGCCCCAGTCATTGCAGGTGATGGCGAGTCACAGCCTCACCGGTGGCGGCACAATCAGTCGAAATGCCAGCCAGACCTGGGACAGCATCAAGTGCTGGCCGACACGGCAACATCTGGAACCCGGCGACACGCAGATGCAGGTCCTCTACGGCCTCGCCTATGACGCCTTCGGAAATCTTTCCAGCCACGACGTGACGGGCGCCGGCATGAGCACGCGTACCACTGCAGTGAACTGGGGCGACCGCGGCCAGTTGCCGGCGACGATCACCAATCCGGCCGCCCAACAGACGAAAGTCATCTGGAACCCGGCTACCGGCCAGCCTCTCGAACTGATCGACCCGAACGCGCTGAAGGCAGCCTGGAGCTACGACGCCTTTGGCAACCGCCTGCAGGAGATCCAGCCGGACGGCACGCGGACGACCTGGAGTCGCAGTGGCTGCACCAGCGGATGCGATGCGCGTGCGCGTTATCGCATCACGCAGCACGACCGCGATGCCAGCGGTGCGATCCGGGTGACGTCTCAGATTGACCACGATCAGCACGATCGTGCATTTCGCATGGCGATGCAGCAGCCTGGCGGAGGCCTGTCAGTCGCACTCGTCGATGCGGATGCACGCGGCAGAATTCAACGCGAGTACCTGCCTTTCTGGAACGGTGCAACACCCGGAGGTTTCTGGCAGTACGCATACGACTCGGTCGGCCGTCCGACTGAGGCTGGATTGCACGCGGGCAGCGGCAGCGTGAATCGGACGATGCGATTGCGTTACGAAGGACTGGCCGTGATGCAAACGGATGCTCTCGGACGCACGACGACCGGCACGCGAACCGCCTGGGGCAAGCTCGCACAGGTCGTCGATGCGGCGGGCAACAGAACACGATATGACCACGATGCATTCGGAAACCTGGTTCAGGCACGGGATGCGCTCGGCACCCTGGTAGATACGATCGGCTACAACCCGCGAGGAATGAAGGTCTCGCACAACAGCAAGGACATGGGAACCTGGACCTGGACTCGCAACGCTCTGGGGGAAGCAACTGCGATGAGGGATGCAAAGTCCCAGGTGTTTGGCTTCACTTATGACACGCTCGGGCGACTGACCAGCCGGACGGCGCCAGACGGCGTCACGACGTGGAACTGGGGCAACAGCGCCGCCAGCCGCAACATCGGCCGACTCGCCGGTCGGACTAGTCCTGGGTACTCGGAGTCGTTCCTGTATGACGCGGCCGGCCGCCCTTCCGCCCGCACAATCGTTACCGATGCCACGTATCGTTATGACTACAGCTACGACGCATTCGGGCTGCTGGACGTCCTGACTTATCCGGCCACTTCATCCGGCAACCGGTTCGCAATCCGGCACCAGTACGATGCCGGCCGGCTCACGCAGATCCGCGATGCCGCCTCTCCTTTCGGTTCGATCTGGCGCCTCGGTGCACGCGATGCCTCGGGAAACGCAATCGACGAGACACGTGGTGCGTCGATCCGGACCATCTCGGGTTTTCACCCGCTGAGCAATGCCATCGAGTACCGCCAGACGACCGCGGGCAGCAACGAGATCCAGAATCTCTCCTACACCTGGGATGTTGCCGACAACCTGCTCCAGCGTCAGGACACGATCCGTGGTTTGACCGAGGATTTCCGTTACGACGCTCTCGATCGCCTGGATGATTCCCGCAGAAACGGCGTTATCAACCTGGATCTCGAGTACGACGTCACCGGCAATATTCGCTGGAAGTCGGATGTCTGCCCGACGTCGGCGCCCTGCTACAACTACAACGCGACGCGTAAACACGCGGTAATCTCCGCGGGCTCACAGGTCTATTCGTACGACGCCAACGGCAACATGAAGAGCCGAGCAGGTGCCGCAATCGCCTGGACCAGCGGCAACCTGCCGAAGTCGATCTACCACGCCAACGGCAATCGCAGCCAGTTCTGGTATGGCGCCGCCGGAAACCGCTGGAAGCAGGTCGCGAACCACGCGGGCACGACTGAAACCACCATCTATGCCGGCGAACTGACGGAGAAGGTCAAGCGCGGCACGACGACCACCTGGCGGCAATACGTGGTGGCGCCGACCGGCACTGTTGCCGTGCAATTGCAGAGTGGCGGCGCCGCACCGACGCTGCGCTATCTGACGCACGACCACCTGGGCAGCACGGATCGCATCCTCGACGCCGCAGGCGCCCCGCTTGCCGCGGAAAGCTTCGCTCCCTTTGGAAAGCGTCGCGGTGCGAACTGGACCGGAACGCCCGCGGCCGCGGAACTCGCAACGATGCGCGGCATCACTCCGGATGGCTTCACAGGGCACGAGCATCTCGACAACCTCGACCTCATTCACATGAATGGCCGGGTCTACGACCCGCAACTGGGCCGGTTTATCAGTGCCGATCCGTTTGTGTCTTCGCCCTACGACGGCCAGAGCCTGAACCGCTACTCGTACGTCTGGAACAACCCGCTGAGCTTCGTCGATCCCAGCGGCTTCAATGCCGAAACGCCCTGCATGGTGACCCAGAGCGGCGCCTGCGCCCGGGTGACGGTGATTGGACTGCAATGGGGCACGGCATTCCATTTCGTCGGCGGTTCCGGCTGGGCGCAGGCGGAGTCGGCCTCCCAGCGCGACCCCTGTGGACAGGACAGCAGCGCCCTCGCCTGCGCAATGCAGAACGGAACGCTGGTGGCTCCTGCGCAGATCGTGCTCACCGCCGGCACGAAGGCCGACCCGACCTTGTCCCGGGGCCCGGTGCTCGATTACCTGCAGGGCGCCGCCGCTCGTATCGGCAATATCGCCATGAGTTCTTCGCCGGTGAGCTGGCTGTTCGGCGCTCAACCGGACTTCGAATGGTTTGATG
>JALYJS010000261.1 GCA_030799345.1 Pseudomonadota bacterium
CAATCCTGATCGGCCTGATCTCCGTGTTCGGCCGCCGGGTGCTTCCGATCCTTGCCTCCGTCCTCATCGTGGGCCGCGCCCACGCGTCAGAGGAAGGGCAATGGTACGTGGGCGCCGCGTTCAACCAGACGCAGGGCAGTCAGACCGGCTCAGATGTCGCCGCGGACCTCGCACGGCATGGCTTTACCGCAGATGCCGTCGACATCGGCGATCTTGACCGCAACGGCTATCGACTCTTCGCTGCCTATCGCTTCGACACGAACTGGGCGGTTGAAGCGGGGTATGCGGATATGGGCGAGGTGAGCGCTTCCGCAAGCGCGACCGTGCCGGCGGGTGAGGCAGAGGCCTATGCGAGCGCACTGCTCGAATCTCTCCCGGCTTCTGCGTCCGGCTTTGAGGCCAGCTTGAGCTATCGATATCCCCTGGGTAGAGGCTTCGCGCTCTCGGCCCGGGCGGGCGCCTGGCATTGGGAAAATGAACAGAGAGTGACCTTCGGCGACCAGCGCCTGAATGCCTCGCCCGAGGGCACCGACCTGCTATTCGGCGTGGCATTCGAATGGAGTCCCGCCAAACAGTGGGACATTGGCCTGGAAGCGAGCCGCTATCGCGTCGACCAGGAGGATCTCGACGTGCTGGCTGCGAACCTCAAGTTCAACTGGTAGGCGCCCGGGCACCCCACGACTAAGCGCCGCCGAGCCGCCGCTCCTCGACAATCCCCGTCAACGTTTCGTCGCCTAGGGAGACATAGAGCGTGTGGTCCGAGACGGTGAGGTCGAGACTCATGCGCCTGTCGAGTCGCCCCACCAGTGCGGAGAGCAACTCCGGATCCACGGCGCGCAGCCGGATTCCCGCCGCGCGGTGAATCCGTTCGCCGTCGAGGCGCGCCATGAGCGCATCGAGACCCCGGTGGCAATAAACCGCCACGTCCGGCGCTGCCTTCGCCGCCCGGTGCAGGCGATCCGCATCCGGTGAACCCACTTCAATCCACGCCTGCAGGACGCCCGTCAGGTCCCGTACGACGATCGCGGGCTCATCCGGATCGGACAATCCCTTGGAGAACGCGATTCCTTCCGTATACTCGAGGCAATAGGCGAGCAAGCGAGTCACGAGATACTCGGCGGTCTCCGACGGATGCTGCGCTGCGCGGATCGTCAGCGTTTCGTTAACAGCACGGTCGGCGTCGGCCAGCCGGACGTCGAACACGTACATCGTCGCGCCTTGCGCCAATCAAGTCTCCCTGACAGAGCGTCGAGACTACCATCCGGACGGGCATCAGAACCCGTCGAAGAACGACTTGACGGCACTCAGGCAGAATGGCGCAACGAGCCCTGCGTGATAATTCTCCAGCACCTCGTCGTCGCCGCCACTGAGCTCAAGTATCTCTTTCGCGACAGCGAACTGGGTCTTCTGCGTTGCGTATGGATCGCCGCTCTCGACGTCGGAATCGATGTCGAGCACGGTGACTGACGTGGCGGATGACCAGTAGTTCTGCACGAGTTCGGTGTTGAGATAGAGAACGGCGGGATCCGCGTTGCCCGCGCACAGCAGCATCGGCGACGTCGGCGTCCACGCGCGCTGGTCATTCACTTTCAATGCCTGGCGCAATGGATGCTGGGGGTCGGCGGGTGGCAGTCCGTCCACCAGCGTCGGAAATCCGCCATCCGGCTGGCTGTCCGCGTCCTGCAGATAGGCGAGCCGGAAGGCGTTGGTCAGCAGGTGATCGGTTCCGAAGCCGAGCGCAAAGACCGGTGCCAGGTTCGCCGGCGTCGTCGCCGGAGTCATTGCGGCATAGGCGGCATCCGGTGGTGTACTGCTGAAGAGTGCACTGTCGGGCAACTGCCCCTGTGCCACGAGGTCGCTGAGGGACGACGTGCTGGGCAGGAGGGTTTCGATGTCCGTTGCATACTGCGGCTCGTACGCGTCGGTCGGACTCGCGTAGATGTCACCGTAAGCGTTCTGATAACTGGTAATGAGGAGCGTAAGGTTCACCGGCGAGCCGCCGGTCACGCGTCCCTGGAAGATCGCGTCACTGAACGCCGAAAGCGTGTACGGCCCTGACATCGGCGCGGACGCGACCACGGTGTCGCCCGCTTCCTGCAGCGCCCGATGCGTCGCCATGGCGACATAGCCGCCTTGCGAGTAGCCCGTGACCAGCAACTGCCCGTCGTCCGTCGTGGCGGGAGCGCTCGCGATGGGGAGGGCGCTGCGGGCGGCGGTCAACGCATCGATCATGTCCTTCGATTGCTGGTCGCCGTTCAGGTAGGGGTGGTAGCCAAGCGTCGACGTATCGTAGCCGGCGTAATTCGGCGCCACGACGATGTAGCCTTCCGCGGCGAACACGCCGGCCATCAGCAGCGCCTCGGTGTTGTTCGCGGACTCCAGGTCGGCCATGTTGAAGGCCTTGTCGGTACTGGTGCCGTGGGCATACAGCACGATCGGACGCTCGCCCTGACACGGGGTAGCCGTATCGTTGGGCACCATCAAGGCGGAAGAGACCGGGATGAGGTTTCCTGCGGGGTCCACGGTCTGATACTCGAAGCGATAGACATCGATCGCGCAGTCCGGCGTCAGGACTGCCTCCAGCAACAGTTGCGCGACGCCGTTCGCGCTGATGAGGGCCAACAGCTCGTCGGGCGAGTAGGTTGCCGCCAGTTGCGGTTCGCCGATCAGATCGCCGCGCTGCGTCACCGGCTCCGGATCGGGATCCGGCGGCGGATCGTCGTCGTCATCGCCGTTCCCGCATGCTGAGAGCAGCAACAGGGCGAGGGGCAGAACCAGAAAGCGAAGCTTGAGATTCACGCGGGTATTTTGTGTGGTGGGATGCCGATCGGCGAGAGAGCGCGTACCGCGATGCGCCGTCAGATGGCACTGACTCGATTCAATCCGCTTTTGGCCTCGGCAATTGCCAGTCGCGCTGAATCGCCACGATGCGCAGCGCAAAGCACAGCAGGGCGCCAACCAGTGCCGTCAAACCGGGCGCCAGGCCAAACAGGCTGCCGATCGCCACGACGGAAGAGCCGGCGAGCGCCGCGAGCGCGTACAGGTCCGAGCGCAGCACCATCGGGACCTGGGCCAGCAACACGTCGCGCACCATGCCTCCCCCGATGCCGGTCAGCATGCCGAGCAGGGCCGCCATTGCCGGATGGAGGCCGAATTCGAGTGCCTTGTGTGCACCCGTTACCGCAAACAGGGCAAGTCCGGCCGCATCAAACAGACGTACGGGGCTCTGCATGCGTTCGATGAGTGCGTGCCAGCGAAATGCCAGCAGCCCGGCCAGCAGCGACGCCGCCACGTAACGCCAATCGCTGAGCGCCGCCGGAGGAACGGCGCCGATCAGGAGGTCGCGGGCGATGCCGCCGCTGCAAGCCGTGGCAAAGGAAAGCACCGCAATGCCAAAAATGTCGAGCTGGCGTCGGACGCCTGCCGTTGCGCCGGCGAGCGCGAAGACGAATGTCCCGACGAGATCCAGGGCAAGGACGAGCGAGATCATTTCAGCGAGGGTATCATCGGTATATGGACAGTCTGCCGCAAATTTACCTTACGCAAAACGACCTGGATCAGCTGCTCAAGCTGGTTGAATCGCAACCGGGAAAGCGCTTCGAAAAGCTGGAAAGCGAGCTGGTGCGCGCGCATGTGGTGTCGCGCGAGAAGATTCCGAGCGACGTCGTGACCATGAATTCGCGGGTGATCTTCGAGAATGAGACGACACGCGAGCGGCGTGAGATCACGCTGGTGTATCCGGGAAGTGCCGATATCGACGAGGGGAAAATCTCGGTCCTGGTTCCCGTGGGAACGGCGCTGCTGGGGCTGCGCGCAGGTCAGTCGATAGATTGGGAGCTACCCGGCGGGGAAAAGCAGCGTTTCCGCATCGTGGAAGTTCCGTTCCAGCCGGAAGCCGCGGGCGAGCTGGGGTAGTCTCCCGGCGATCGGGTCTCCGGAAAACGAGACCCCGGCACAGCGCCGGGGTCCCATGGTCAATCAAGTTCAGTGATGCGAACTATTGCCGGACTTTCAGTTCCTGCAACAAACTGTCGGCCAGAACCTCACGATATTCGACCCGGTTGCCACTTTCCGTCTGCATCTGCGCGATTGTCTTCTTCTTCCAGGCTTGGAATTCGTCGAAGCGCTTGTCGCCCTCGGCCGCGGACACGATGCTTTCCGAAATGGTTACGAGATAGAGGTCCGGCTCATTCGCCCGTGCGTGTACGTTCGAGAAGATCTTGTAGTCCTTGATCCAACCTTTCGATTTCGAGAACTCAAGATTGTCTTTCCACTCGCTCGCCAGCCACTGCGCGTACTTGAGCGATCCTCCATCCTTGAGGTCTATGCCGGTGACTTCCCAATAGTCCCCGTTGACCAATGGCCACTTTTCCTGGGCTGTTACTGCGACACTCGTGGTCGCCGCAGCAGCACCCAACACCAGAACAGATATCAATTTTCTTATCGTCATGTGTTTCTCCCTTGTGGCGGGCGAACAGCGCCCGCCGAGGGGTGCGACCATAACAGTTATCGTCGACGCCAGCGACGTGTATGCGGCGAGAGCGACTGCGAAGGGTGATCCCCGACGGCCCTGAGACCCTGCGATATTCAGCGGCGGATGATTCCGTCCAGTACAAACAGGGAGAGCGAACGAGCCTGGTCGCCGGGATTATCTCTCTCCGACACCAGCACCGCAATTGAGCTGTCGCCGACCGCGACGATCTGCTCGACAGCCGGGTCCGCCAAGTCGCGTGGCGATCGGATGCGCCTGATCGTCGCGCCGTGATCGCGTGTCTCGAACAGCGAAAGCACCGAGTTCTCCCCATTCACCCCACCGCCAAAGATCAAATGATCCGGGTCGTCGGGATCGAGCCAGATCGCACCGATATACGCATACGGTGGATCGGCTGACCCTTCCGCCGCATGGAATACGGACACGAAACCGGTTTCGTCGAGTGCAATTACTGCGCCTTCAAGACCCGCATAGAGCGTGCCCGGACGCGCCGGTCCGCTGGCGAAACTGTTTGGCCGCCGATTTTCGAGTGCGTAGTCGGGCCCGCCCGCGACGAACGTGAAATTGGAGAGTGAAAACGGATCGGCAGGATTGATGTCCTGCGTGGCAACCCAAG